>NZ_CP062310.1:1500000-1625846 GCF_014876775.1 Infirmifilum lucidum
CTAGTCACTTTCGCTACGATGTCCCCAACACCGCTCGCGAGGAGCCTCCTGGGGGCCTTCGAGACTACCTCCAGGTCGACTATAACGGCCCTCGGGGGCGCTGTGAAGAGGGAGAGGGGGTTGCCCCCGTCGTCCTTGAGGGCTACGATGGGGCTCGCGAAGCCGTCGTGGCTTATCGACGTCGGAACGCTGACGAAGGGCTTAGAGGACTTGTAGGCCAGGTACTTACCCACGTCGACAGGCCTACCGCCGCCCATGCCCAACACACAGCCGAAGTCGCCCCAGGGGATCTCTACATGTAGCTTGTCGAGCGTGGGCTGGTGGTTAGTGGCTACTTCCACGAAGCCTACCCTGATAGAGTTGCCGCCCAGGAGCCCCTCGATTCTCCAGCCGAAGAGCTTCTTGACGGTAGAGTCCGTGACTACCAGCGCCGAGGAGCAACCCACGTCGTGTAGGGCCTCGGGGAGGCTCTCGAAGGCGCCCTCGCCCATGGATACGATCCACGGCAGCCTAAACTTCAAGCACAACCACTATATCAGGTCTCCAGCAATCCCTTAAATAACTCTTATCCTGTTCCCGCGGGTCTGGCTTGTGGCGCCGGGCGGGCAATGTTTTTGAGACTCCCTAATAGAGAGTCTCTGGGGCAGAGAACTATTAGGCGTGAATGTACAGCCCACCCGCTCGTCAGGGTCGTCGTTAGAGCTAGAAGCGACGCAGACGCGCTGGAGCACGCCCTCGGGCGGTACGTCGGCCTGGAAGCTAGAGTCGAGACGCTAGGGGGCGCTAGGGAGCCTAGCGAGGCGGAGAAGCTGCTAGACCGGGGCTTCAACGGCCTGACAATCGTCATGCTCGGGAGAGACGACGAGAGGCTCAGGGTGCTCGAGGGGAAGTACCCCTTCAACTACGTGTTCTATGTGGTTCCCAAGGCTAAGCCGAGGAACGAGCACATACACAAGCTGCTAGAGCACTACCTGAAGGCGAAAGCCGTCTTCAGGCTGTCGATAGGGTGGCTGGACGAGAAGAGATCCTACGCCATTGGGGGCGGCAGGCCCCTCGAGGGCTGGGAGCCGAACCCGAGGTTCGACGCCTACCTCGCGACCGCTGGGATGAGGGAGCTAGCCGGGAGGATCTTCGGCGTGAAGCCTACGCTGGTGCTTAAGAGGCTTGAGGGGGAGCACTACCTCTACTCTGGCCCGAGGGTGGTGGCGAAGGTCAAGATGAGCTACGAGGGCCTAGGGGTTCCCTTCGAGAAGCTCTCGCAAGCTGAGTCGGATTGCGCGAGCATAGAGGAGCAGGCGCTACTGAACCGGGAAGCCCTCGAGAAACTGGAGTGCGGGAGCGTCGACTTCCTGAAGGGCCTCGACGCGGACTACGTACTCGTGCCCTGGAGTGGTGGGAAAGACAGCACGGCGGCGCTCCTGCTGGCCAGGAAGGCGTTCGGGGCTAAGGCTACGCCAGTGTTCGTGGACACGGGCATGGAGTTCGACGAGACGCTGAAGCACGTAGACAGTGTCTCGCAGCTCCTGGGGGTAGACCCCGTACGCGTCCGGGCGACGGTGCGGGAGGCGCTGGAGGCCGGGGCGTCTCTCCCGACGGTGACAGACAGGTGGTGCACGAAGCTCAAGGTCTCGGCCGTGCAGAGCCTCATAAGGGAGTATGCCAGGAGCGGTAGAGTCCTGGTCGTGGTCGGAGACAGGGAGGCAGAGTCGCCCTCGAGGCTCGAGAGGCCGGCCATCATAGAGCACGAGGATCACGTGGAGGCGGCCCCCATAAAGCTGTGGAGCGCAGTGCACGTGCAGCTGTACTTAGCCCTGAACAAGGTTCCCGTCAACCCCCTCTATGAGTACGGCTTCTTCAGGATAGGGTGCTATATGTGCCCAGCGCTCAGGAGCTGGGAGCTGAACGTAATGCTGCGCGACGGGAGACTGAGCTACCTACAGGGAAAGCCCTTCTTCCGCAGCTTCCTCGACTCCAGGGTGAAGCGGCAGGACTAGCCGCCGAGGCCTGGCGCACACCCCGTAGGCCTGCATGTGGCCGGGGCTATCTTGCACCAGCTAGTAGTTGGAGCGAGAGGGCTGCTGTGACAGGAACCGTAAGCTCGTCTAGGGTCGACAGAGGCGTGGCGAGCTCAACCGCGGCAGACAGTAGAGAAGCTAGAAGAGCCGCCTCTACCCTGACGCCACAAATGAGTGTAGAGGCCATGGAGGCGAGGAACATCCCGGCAAACCCCGTGAGCGTCTTGTTGCTTAGGGGAACCCTAGGCCCACCCAGAGCCTTACCGAAGATAGCGGCCGCGGCGTCGCCGAAGCTCGACACCATGACGGTGGCGGCAGCGAGGTGCGGCTCCATGAGCCACACTACAGCTGTAGTCACAGCCCAAAAGTACACAGTGCCAGTGAAGTAGCCTCTCTCCAGCTCATCTCTCCTAGCCATGAGCCTGTACGTGTGCCACGCGATAGGGATCCTCCAGTTGAGCTTGAGGCGGAGGGAGGCTTCATTCAGCGCGTAGAGCACCAGGAAGAAGCAAGCGATGGCCGTGGCATAGGGGTTTCCAAGCCACACTACGACGGGTATGGCCATGAAGCCGGGAATCGCGTGTATAGACTTCCTCCTGATCTCGGCTACAACCTCCTCCCTCACGCGCACCGCCCCAGCGAGAAGGCCAGCAGCCCCATGAGTATGGGAAGCTTCAGGAGCCTCGTGGAGCGCCAGGCCCTGGAGACGGGGTCTCTGCGCGCGTACAGTAGAGTAAGAGCTACCGGCGCGTCCACCCCGAGAACCGCCAGTAAGAGGTACAGGGCGCCGTAGCCGTAGAGCAGGGGTAGGGGGCTGAGGGCCACCACGGACAGCAACGTAAGGGCTGAGGCCGTAAATGCCGCTCGGGGTCCCCGCGTGGAGGCCAGCGTCCTGTAGCCGGCACGCAGGTCTCCCGAGATGTCCTCTAGCCCTTTCATAAACTCCCTGCCGAGCACTAGGAGGAAGGCGAAGAGGGCCGGCAGTAGCGACCAGAGGGGCTTTGGCGCCGCGAGGCCCCCATAGACGATGTTCAGGCTCGAGAGAAGAGCTATTGTGATGTTCCCGGAGACGCCCGTGGCCTTGAGCGAGACGTCGTAAAGCACGAGGAGGAGAGAGGCAAGAGCCGCCAGAATACCTGCAGGCAGGCTGTGGGCAAACCCTAGAGCAGTGCCACCCAACACAGTTGCCGCCGAGAAGGCCAGTGCGTCTTCCCGCCGGATGTAGCCGCGGGCAACAGGCCGCCAGGGTTTGTTGATTTTGTCGGCCTCGACGTCCATGACGTCATTTAGTGCGTTCCCCCCAGCGGCTATGAGGGGAGCCGAGGCCACTAGAAGCCACGGCGGATCCGAGACAGAGCCCCCTCCGGCCACGTAGCCCGTGAGAACTCCGAGGGCTATTACAAGGCAGTTACCGACCCTGGCTAGCCTCAGCCAGTCCTGGACAGTCACAAAAACCAAATCTTGGGCAACGAGTTAAATTTGACTACGACGGTAGACGGAGAGCAGGCGTGGGGGCACGGTAAGTTATATAGTCCGGCCAACCTGTATCAGCCGGTTGATGTCGACAGCCCTGGATAGCCTGCTGGAAGAAGTGAGGTCTGCTAGGAGAGTAGTGCTCGTCGGCCTCGGCAACACCCTGAGGGGTGACGACGGCGTAGGCGTGTTCATAGCCAGGAGGCTCGCGAAGAGGGGGCTGAAGGACAAGGTGGTCGTAGCCGGCCCGAACCCCGAGTTCTTCGTGCGCGAGATAGCCTCGAGGGAGCCAGAGCTCGTCGTGTTCCTGGATGCCGTAGACGCCGGCCTGCCGCCAGGTAGCGTGGTTGTGGCCCCCATCCCGGGCGGCGAGGCTAGGGTACCCCCGCTCAGCACGCACGCAATCCCCCTCTCGCTACTCGTCGAGGCCCTGGGCGTTAGGGCCTACCTCCTTGGGGTGCAGGTCGAGGACACCGAGCTCGGCTCCCGCATGTCGCCTAGAGTCCGGAGAGCCGGAGAGAGCCTAGCTGAGAAACTGCTAGCCGCTCTCGCAAGCAGGTAGCTCAGGCCCAAAGCAATATTTTATAGGCAACAAACGTAGCATTGTACTGACGCAGTAATGGAGCTAGACTACTATACTGGGGAGACAGCCGGGGAGCGGCTCCCAGAAGCCTGTAAACAACCCCCTGACGGTTGTGGGGGTCGTCCCGCAGCTCTTCCCCTGAGAAGTCCGGCGAAGGGGGCCTGGGCGTAAAGCTTTTACGGAGACACGCCGAGTTTTGTCTCGGATGATCACCGAGAGAGTGCTAGCTATCGTCCTAGGGGTTGTAGCGTCGCTGGCGATAGTTTTCGCGGCTGTTAGCCTCAAGGCCCCCCAGCAACCGGTACCACCTCCCCCACCGCCTACGCCTGTCAGCTATGCCCAGGGAGGCCAGCCACCGGCTCAGCTTGACAGCTCGGAGCTCTCCAAGGCCCTTGAAGTAGCCCAGAGGGATCCCGTGCTCTCGCAGGTTCTCGGCAAGACTAGCTGGCGTGTCCTGCATTCCGGCCCAGTAGTGCAGGGTGGGGCTAGAGTCGGGGCCGTACTCGTACTGTCACTCTCTGAGCCTGTAAAGCTGTCAGGCGAGTTCACCCTGATGAACGGCGAGAAGGTGAGGGCACACCTATGGACCCAGACTATCACAGTGAAAGTCAACTTTGCCTCGGGCACTGTTGAGGCCATAGACCCCTCACTGGCTAAGCCCCCCTCTGATGTCGTCAGCGCTGAATGGGTTGCTCCTGCAAAGGCTAGGTGTAGTAGCTTTGTCTCGTCGCTGGGGGTTAAGCCGCTGAAGGTGACCCTAGCAGCAGTATACGAGACCGGGAAGTACCCTGGAGGGCTTGCAGTCTTCCAAATTGAGTTCGAGGGGGGTGAATACGTAGTCTCCTACGACGTCGCGAGGGGCGTCGTAGTGAGGGAAGCATCCGGGCCTGTGATTAAGAAGTGATGGATGTGAAGCTGAGGCATGTTGCCGTACTACTGCTCTTGCCTTTTCTACTTGTAGCTGTAGCTTCCCGCGAGGCCACTACGAACAATTTAACGGTGCTCGCCATCGCCGAGGACAGGTTCTACAACTACGACTTCACTTCGCAGTATGTAAGCCCGGGCAGTGTAGACTGGCCTGTGTGCCTAGTCTTCTACGGGAACGCCTACGTCGACAAAGTCAAGAACATCTACTGGGGTGTAACTATCTTCGCAAACCCGATGTACGCGTACCTCAACGACGGCTCGGGCTGGGCTTGGGACACAGATAGGGGGACGAAGGGGGTATTCTACTCGAATTATCTTAACCAGTACGTGTACCTCCACATGCGCGTGTACGCCCCGAACCCGCCGGACTACATGGGCAACAGCTACTGGGGCAAGTACGTCATAGCCACGGCGCACTACGACCAATACCCCCTCGAGAGCTGGAGCGGGTACACGGAGTACGCCGAGAGAGACCTGGCCTCGATAGCCTCCTCCAAGGGCTACACGGTGTACGTAGACTGGGCGTACTTCTATAACCCCGAGCCCTACAGGGCTGAAGGCAACCACATCTGGCTCAACGGCGGCTACGCCACAGCAGTGTACGTGCCGTGAGTAAACCTAAATTACTTCTTTTTCCTGGCGTAGTTCCTCAAGTGGCACAGCATGGCGGCTAGCTGTACAACTGCGTAGTGTGCCTCGGGGGTCGTAGCCCGCCTGAAGTTCTCCTTAGCAACGTGCTTTATGTCTGTGTACCTGCTCAGAACCATGCCCTCCCAGAGGTCGACGGCGTGGCGATCCGCAGACAGTATCGTCGCCTCCTTGAGTAGCTCTGGGTCTATTGCTGGTATTGCCATGTCGCAGTTCACCGGGTTGCTTGGCACCCTCGACGCGTAGTTCTCGAGCATCTCGAGCGCGAGCTTGACGCAGATCAACTGGTACTTCACGCACGGCGACCTGCTCCGGGCGAGCTTGTCGAGCACCTCGTACCTCACGCAATACGGTACCATTACCCTCGGCCCACCCGGCCTAGCCAGGTTGTGCACGCCCTTGTACACCATGTTCGTGTCAACCACGTAGACGCCGCGAGGGTCGAGGTTCAGGACTTCGAACCCCAGGAGGCTGTAGAACTCAGCGAGGCTCTTCTTGAAGGCCTCTTCCTTGAAGGCCTCGTACCTGTACAGGCAGGCGTCGCGTCCCCCAGCGAGGACGTAGAAGGCCTCTAGCAGGAGCCGCTGGAGCGCCTCAGGGGAGTGGGAGCCAGCGCTTATCGAGGCTCTAACGCTCTGTTGCATCGAGGGGGGCACGGGGAGCCCTCTCAAGCCCTGCTGGCGCGGGGTCTCAGCGAGCTCGCAAATCTTTACGCTGG
Organism: Infirmifilum lucidum; assembly: GCF_014876775.1. Lineage (NCBI taxonomy): Archaea > Thermoproteati > Thermoproteota > Thermoprotei > Thermofilales > Thermofilaceae > Infirmifilum > Infirmifilum lucidum. The sequence continues at coordinate 1,506,365 of NZ_CP062310.1, forward strand.
AAGTCGGCGTCCGGAGGTACACTAAGTTTAGGACTTCCTTCTCGCCGAGCTCCTCCCGTAGCTCGAGCGCCAGCTCAGGGGTGCTCGTGTCATTAACCCAGAGCCCCTGGAGGGAGGCGTTTAGTTTCAGGCACACCCTCGCTATTGCTCGTGAGAGCTTCGTGTTGATATAGGTGTTGTCCTTAGTCCCCAGGAAGTTCTCAGCTTTCCTCGAATCGAACCGGCTCAGGGCAGTGTCTACGGGGCCGCCAAGGACAAGTATCGGCTGGAGATACCTGGGGACGTAGGGGTAGAAGAAGCCGCTCCACGGGCCGAACGGGAACATCACGTGCGCCACCCGCGCGCCAACACTATCCGCGGCGTGTGTGAGGGCAACTGCCCCTAGGACTGAGCCGGCTGTCGGCACCGCGATGCTGTCGGCAGTGAGCGCCTTGACGAGGACATCTATAGCCCCCGAGAGCGTGCCCGGCAGGGGCCTGAGCGAGACGTCTACCCCGAAGAGCCCGTTAATGAAGCCCTTCAGCCTCTGAGCGTCAGCCTCCGCAAAGCCACTATAGAAGACTTCCACCTCTCCAACCCTAAACGACTCCAGGACACGCGCAACGCTAGAAGCCCCCGACTCGAAGGTGTAGGAGGGGGAGCCCAGAACGAAAACAGCCTTATCCAGCGCCATGCCGCCCTGAACTAAACAGCTGGAAACCACACAATAAACCTTTGCCTGCAGCTCCCACAAGCCCACCCAAACAGGTGTTAAACGCTGCCAGCCTGCTTTCCCCGGGCTTCCCCCTAAGTTTCCTAAGCTCCTCCTCGAGCCCTGTTGCCACGGTGCCTGGACTGACCCTCGAGAGCTCCTCCCCTGAGAACTTCAAGGCCTGGGGAACTGATGGCGCCTCGGGGGCAATTGACCTCGCAGTTATTGCAGCCCGCTATGCAGTTGTAAGGCTGGAGCACGATGGCTTTCTCTCTGTCGAAACCCCAGAACCGGGCACCATGCCCAGGAGGCCGTAGTCTAGCGCCCGGCGGCCGTAAAACATTCGCTTTTCTAAGGGATGGAAATAAGTGCCGACCCACGCTCGCCAAGGGAGTAGCGAACGAGGCCGCGCTTGAATACTCAGACACTGACTGCTTCTTACTCCTCAGGGCCAAATGCCTCGTACCAGCATTGATACTCCAAGTGCCCCGGGGGGAACCCTAGTAATCGTGCACGCCTCCACGCTCAGGAGAATAGTTCCGGCGCTACAGGCCAACAGGAGTAGCCTCCAGCCCTACTAGCAGCTAGTGCCTTCAACCCCGTACCTTGACGGAGAAGTGTTAAAAGAGTTAAACACGTTTAGCGCAATGTTCTTACCTGGACAGGCTCTCTCCTTTCCCGTGGCGCAGAGGATCCCAAGATCCCTAAGGTTTTCGGTCTTGGTAGTCTGCTCAGTGCTCTACGCCCTAGGGGCGTACGCAACAGGCTGGATCGTCTCCCCCTGGGGCCGCGGGCAGTTCCGGCCAGCTGTAGCTATACCCGCAGCCTTCGCCCTAATAGACCCCCTAGCCGCCTCGGCGGGGGCCGCCCTGGGAACCCTCATCGCCGACTCGTGGAAGCACGGCACGCTATACCTGCCCAGCCTCCTGGCAGCCGTCCCGGGCAACTTCATAGGCTTCTACGTCTTCGGCCTCTTGCTGAAGAGGAGGAGCACGTGGAGCGGCTTCATCCTGGCATCCCTAGTTGCAATGGCCCTCGGGAACTTCATAGTAGCCTTCCTCTACGTCCCCGTAATCGTGCTACTCGGGATAATCCCGCCCCTACCCCCCGAGCCGCTCCTACTCCTCGCGACGGGGCTCTGGGTGTGGTTCTTCGCGACCGAGTACCCCTTCCTGCTGGTATTCATCCCGCCAGTCGCCAAGGCCCTGGCCGCCTCCCTCCCATCGATCACCTACTTCAAGCCAGGCCCCCTCACGCTCGAGGAGGGCAAGAGGCTCGCCACCATACAGTTCCTCGCGGCTCTACTGCTAGCCGTAGCCTCAATAGCTGTGCTCTTCACGCCGGCAGGCCAGAGCCTGGCGAGGGGCCTCTCGGTCAGGCTAGGTGCTACAGCCTCGCTGAACGCCCTGGCCGTGACTGGAGCCCTGCTCTTCGCCTCCGCGGCGATCCTGTCCGCCTCGGGCACAGCCTCTTACATGCTCGCTACTAGGAGGAGGCTCTCGTAGAGCCTACCAGCCCTGAAAATGTTTCATTGTAGAGGCAGAAAAGCTTAAATAGAATTTCTTAAAAAGAGGGAGACGTGGTGCCTCGCCTTTGTCAGTAGAGTACTTGTAGCGGACAGTGTCCCCGAGAGCTTCTTGCAGAGGCTGAGCTCCCTGGGCTTCAGTGTCGACTACAGGCCGGGCGTGTCCAGGGAGGCTCTGGTCGAGATGCTGGACGGCTACGAGGTTCTCGTGTTCAGGAGCAGGTTACGGGTAAACCGCGAGCTAATAGACTCTGCAACGAGCCTTAGAGTCCTCGCGCGGTACGGGGTCGGCCTGGACAACGTCGACGTGGACTACGCCGTCAGCAGGGGTATAGCCGTTGTGAACGCACCATGCTCTTCTGCCGTCAGCGTTGCTGAGCTGACACTAGGCCTCCTACTAATGCTCTTCAGAAACCTCTACCAGCACGTAGACTCGGTCAAGAAGGGCTACTGGAGCAAAGGGGCTTTCGTGGGCCGCGAGCTACACGGGAAAACGCTCGGCGTCGTTGGCTTTGGGAGAATCGGCAGGCTCGTTGCGAGGTACGCCGCCTCCCTGAACATGAGAGTCCTCGTGGCAGACGTGAGGGACGTCTCCCGGGAAGCCAGCGAAGTGGGGGCGGAGCAGGTCGGCCTCGAGGAGTTGCTGTCCTCGTCGCACGCAGTCACGCTCCACGTCCCGCTGACCCCGAAGACGCACCGCATGATCAGCTGGAGGGAGTTCTCGATAATGAGGGAGGGGGCCTTCCTGGTCAACACGAGCAGGGGGGAGGTCGTGGACTCCGAGGCCCTTCTCGCGAACCTGGACAGGCTGGGCGGCGTGGCACTAGACGTCCTGGAGGAGGAGCCCCCGAGGAGCGAGCGATTACTCAGGATTATAGCGCACCCGAAGGTCATCGTAACGCCCCACATAGGCGCCGAGACTCTGGAGGCCCAGGAGAGGATAGGCGAGGAGCTCGCCGTGGCCATAAGGGAGGCGGTGGAGAGGCTATGAAGCTCCTGACGCCCGGGCCCGTACAGGTTCCTAGGCGGGTGCTGGAGGCATTAGCCAGACAGCCCCTGTTCCACAGGAGCGAGGAGTTCAGGAGAGTATTCGGGGAGGTTCTCGAGAACCTCTCAAAGCTCTACCCGGGCAGCGAGCCAGTAGTCATCCCCGGGACGGGCACCCTAGCCGTGGATGCCATGGTGTACAACTACGTCGAGCCCGGCGACAAAGTCCTGGCCGTCGTAAACGGGGTCTTCGGGGAGAGGCTCGTCGAGGCCCTGGGGAGCAGGGGGGCAGAGGTGCTCGTCCTCGAGTCGAGGCCCGGAGAGTCAGTCCCGTACGAGGCCGTCGAGGAGGAGGCCCTGAGGGTACGCGGCTTGAAGGCCATAGCCGTAGTACACAACGAGACCAGTACTGGCGTCGCTGTAAGGTGCCTAGACAAGCTCAGAGACCTGGCCCACGGCCTGGGGGCCCTCCTGCTCGTGGACAGCGTTTCGGGCTTCCCGGCAGAGCCAATACCCCCGGGCATAGACGTCATCGCCACGGCGTCACACAAGGCCATGCTCGCTACACCCGGCGCGTCCATCCTATACGTCTCGGCGAAGCCCAGGAGCAGTAAGGGCGTACCTCCGAGCATGAGGCTGGACAAATTCATCGAGAGCAGGGCTGCCTCCGAGACCCCCTACACGCCGCCCATAAACACCCTCTACGCGCTCAGAGCCTCCACCGAGTACATACTCGAGATGGGAGTCACGAGATACCAGGAGCTACACGCCGAGAGGGCCAAGGCGGTATACTCCCTTGTCAGGGCTAAGCCCCTCGTGAAGGACGTGGCCGCGCGCAGCCGCACAGTGGCAGCGTTCGAGCTTGCCAGGGCACGGGAGGCCATAGGGGAGCTAGCCTCGAACGGCTACGCGGTGGCCGGGGGGATGGGCGCCCTCAGGGACAGGGTGGTTAGAGTGGGGCTGATGGGGGAGATAGAGCGGCAAGACCTCGAAGCCGTGGCTAGAGTCCTGAACAAGTACGCCGGCACGGCCTGACGGCATTAAACGAGAAATATCTTTAGTTTTCTAGGCCGTTTTCCTCGAACTCTTCACTGCCGAGTAGTAGCCTATGGCGTAGAACGCCGAAGCCACGGCCACTAGGGCTAGCGCGTCTAGGGGCGTTGCGAGGATCCCGAGGGGCTCTATGGGCAGGAAGTTGTTGTACGTGAATGTCTTGTCCCCCAGTAGCGAGAAGAGAGGCACCAAGGCTATGTACGCTGGGAGCCACAGCGCCTCTCTAGCCCGGCCCTCCGGCTTCGAGTAGGCCAGGTACACTGGTACTCCCAGGAGCATCAACAGTGACCCCGTGAGCGTCCACGGCCAGCAAGCCCAGTACATGTACAGGGTTGCGAACACGAAGCCCACCCACCCTAGGAGTAGGGGGGCTGGCGCGGCGAAGGGCCTGTTCCTGTCCAGCATGGTCTTCCGCGAGACGGGCAGGGACAGCGAGCCCGTGGCGTAAGCGAGGAAGGAGGCCATCATTGAGAGGAGGACGACGTTCGGGAAGGATGGGACGGCGAGCATCACCAGCCCAGTCAGCGCGGACGAGAAGACGATGGCGTTGGCGGGCGTCCCGTACTTCCCGTGGATCTCGGCGAGCCTGCCCCAGAGCCTGGACTCCCGGGCGAGCGCGAAGGCGACCCTGCCCTGGAGCAGAACCCAGGCCGAGAAACACCCAAGCGTGCTGAGAGAGGCCCCGATGAACGCTAGGTGCGCTACGGGCTCGAGGCCCAGAGCCCCGGCCAAGTCTGCCAGCGGTGACGAGAGGTTCGCCAGAGACCCCCAGTCCCCCTCTTTGAGGCCGAGGCGCGCCCAGTCTATGCTACCTACAAACGACGTGAAGACGAGCACGTAGACGAGCGTCACGAGGAGCACTGTCAAGAGTAGGCCCCTTAGGATGTTTCTGTCAGGGTCTCTAACTTCCTCCCCCACGAGGGTCACAGACTCTACGCCAGCGTACATCCAGAACCCGAAGGCTATGGCCAGCGCCACCCCCTGGAGGCCGAAGGGGGCTACCGGCGTGAAGTTCTGGGGCTTGAAGGAGGAGAGGAGGGCTAGGGCGACTGCGGCCAGGGCGAGGATCTTAGCCACTGTCAGGGCGAGGCTCACGCCCGCGCCAACCCTAACCCCCCTAACGTTAGCGTACGTGACGACGGCCAGTATGGCCAGGGCTACCGCCACGCCGTGCGGCGTCAGCGTGAGCCCTGATGCGAGCCAGGGGATGTAGAACGACAAGTAGAGCACGAAGGCGTAGACTATAGCCGCTGTGCCCACGACGCACGAGATGTAGTAGCCCCACCCGGTGATAAAGCCCGCAAAGTCCCCCAGAACCTCCCGCGGGAAATAATATATCCCTCCAGCTCTCGGGAGCATTGAGCCGAGCTCGGCATAAATTAGGCCCAGGACGAGGGTGAGGAAGCCCATGAGCAGCACTGCCAGCACCGCTGAAGGCCCGGCGACAGACGCTAGTAGGCCCGGCGTCGAGAAGATCCCGGAGCCTATAATGCTCCCCATGCTGACCCCCGAGAGTAGCAGTAGGCCCAGTACCCGTCTAAGCTGGTTGCTCATCGGAGAGCTCCCGTAAGCCCGCGTCTTTTCAAGTTTTCTACTCCATGCCCAGAAGTAATTGGCCCGGGAATAGGCCACAGAGGGCAAACGCCCCCTAGACATGCACACCAAGCATGCTAAATGCGCTCCTGGTTACAGCCTTTCCCCCACCTCGCCTGGGGCTTGTATACTTATACCTAAGTTTAGCTGTAGCTAAGCCTACATTTAAAAATAAATACGCAGTTCGATATAAGGCATGTATGGGCGTCCCGCTGAAGTCCCCAGCGTTCAGGCTGTCGCTCGCCACGACAATGGGAGTCTCGGCGTTTCTCTCAAAGGTTCTGCTGCCAACGCCCTATGACAAGCTCGCAATCGTCCTCCACGCGTACCTGCTGGCGCTGAGCTCGTTCATACTCGGGGGCCTGGGAGCCACCTATACTGGGCTAATCATAGGCATCCTCGTGTCTTGGTGGAGGTCGGCATTCTTCCCGTTGAGCCTCGCGATGGACGTCTTCTACGGGCTTACAGTAGACCTGTTCCTCAAGGCGCTGAGGGCTAGGGAGAGGGGAGCGGCTAGGCAGGCGGCGCTAGCTGTAGCCGCTGGCTCGGCTGTGACAGGACTGCTCTCGATGACCGTAGCCGTGGCCGCCGGCTTCATGAGGATGAACCCAGTCCTCTACGCCCTGATTCCAGCCGCTGGCTCGGCTGAAGGGGCTGTTGCAGGCTACCTGGCGTCAGTAACCTGGGACAAGTACCTGTCGAGGAGCCTGCGGTCATACGGCGGGTGAGGGCAGCGGCAGGCCTGGAGGCTGTCCCCGACTGCGGAGAGTAAAAAAATATTATTTTCCGGTGCGTACTGCCTGCGATGAGTAAAAGGGTCAGCGGGAAGACGTTGGGCCTCGCTCTAGGGCCTCTGTTCCTGGTAGCCCTGCTCCTGTCTCCGCCCCTGCCGGGAGCGCTGGAGGCCGCTCAGAGAGCCAGGCTGCCGTCCTACACTCATGTCCACTTCTCGCTCGGAGTTCTACTGTGGACTGCGACTTGGTGGGTCAGCGAGTGTGTGCCTCTGGGGCTGGCGGGGCTAGTGCCCGTCATTGCTTTCTCCATGGCCGGCATACTGGCGTGGAAGGAGGCTCTAGTCTCATTCATGGATCCCACGATATGGATCTTCATGGGCGGTTTCACTATCGCCCAGGCCTTTAAAGTGTGGGGGCTCGACAGGCGCATTGCTGTTAGAGTGGGATCTCTGTACAGGGGCAGTAGGCCAGAGCTCCTCGCCTTCTTCGCCGCAGCACTGCCGACATTCATCCTCACGATAAGCGGGTCCATAACAGCCGCGACGTCCATAGTCTTCCCGATAGTCCTCGCGCTCCTACGCTCGATGGGCTTCAAGCCCGGGAGCAGGTACGCTGAGGCGACAATGCTCGCCCTCGGGCAGGCCGCCACAGCCGGGGCAATGCTCTTCCTAGTCAGCACCCCACCGAACCTGATAGCGAAGAAAGTCATCGAGGACGCAGTCCCGGGCTTCAACCTCACCTTCATAGACTGGCTAGTAGTCGGCACCCCCCACGCGCTCATAGGGCTCGTGCTGACGTGGGCCGTAGTCTTCGCCCTGGTGAAGCCGGAGGTCGTGGGCACCTCGGAGGCCCGCAGGCAACTGCTACGGGAGGCGGAGAGCCTCCCGTCAATGAGCAGGGGCGAGAAGATGGTTCTGGCAGTCTTCGCCATGACTCTCATACTGTGGATAGCGCCCGGGCTCGCGGCGATACTCGCCGCCGGAAACCCCCAGCTCGAGCCCCTCGCCGCCAACATGCGTAAACTGCTCCCCGAAGCCGCGCCCGCAGTACTGGCCATCCTGCTGCTCGGCCTCTTAAGGGCCTCCGGCAGGCCCCTGCTGACTTGGAAGGACATAGAAGAGGGGATTGACTGGAACGTCGTCTTCCTGTTCGGAGGCGGGATCGCGCTCAGCAAGGGCCTCGAGAAGGGGGGCTTCGCCCACTGGGTGTCGCAGGTGGCCTCGGCCGCCCTGGGGGCAAAGCCTACAGAGTGGCAGCTAATAGCGGTAAGCGCCCTTATGGGCTTCGCGATAACCTATCCGGCCTCCAACACTGCGTCCGCTCTGATCTCCGCGCCGATCGCAGCCACGATAGCCAGAGCACTCGGGTACAACCCTGTCCCTGCCGTCATAGCCACGGCACTGGCCTGCTCTATCTCGAGCGCTCTGCCGAGCACCACGCCGCCCATGGCCATGATATACGGGAGCGGGATGGTCTCCATGAAGAACATGTTCAAAGTAGGGATGGTCGCGGACACGCTGAGGCTAGTCCTCCTAATACTCCTAACACCATACCTCGCGAACACGCTCCTGGCAATCAAGGGCTACAAGGCCCCGTGAGCGCGGGGCCCAGGGCGGGAGTTGCAGGCAAAGGCGAAAAAAGTTATACTAGCCCAGCGCCATATTACACGATGTAGCCTTGAGCGTTAGGGAGTACGTGCTCGAAGTTGACGTCGCCCAGGCCATCGCGGACGCTGTATCTGAAGAGCTCTCGAAGAGGCTCGGGAAGCGCGTACTCCTAGTCGAGCCCAGACTCGAGGGGTTCAGGCGGAGACTTTCCTTCAATGTAGTCGACGAGAACGACACGGTAGTGGGGACAGCGAGAGTAGAAGTCAAGGGTAGCAGGGCTAAAGCGGCTCTAAGGCTCTCAGCCCCCTCTACCACGTCTTGACCGCGGTGTTCACCTCTCGCCGGGAACTCACGGCCCGTAACCGCACCATTCCGCACTGGACACTGTCCCAAGCTCGCCTGTAAGGAGTCGCTCATCAAGGCCCCACCTCGGCGCTCGAGACCAGCGAGCCGCGGGCGGCGCGTCTGCGGACTGTAGCAGTGCGCTGCGCAGCGCGGGCCTCGAGAGCCCAGAACAGGGTAGCAGCCCGCCCGCGCCTGAGGGCCTCGGGGGAGGGGAGAAAAATGCCGGGCGCGCCCCGCACGCCAGTAGCCATGGCCTGTGCGTGTTTTCCGGGGGCCTAACCCCGGGCTCCGGGCCCAGAGACCGCTTTCCTACTGGCCGAGACTATCCGGAACTCCACGCACTTGAAGGCCACGTCTAGGCCGCACGATCTGTTGCACTTGAACTCCCTCCACTCCAGCCCCACGTAAGTGTTCCTGTACCTGAACCAGTACGCGCCCCAGCCGCTACCCTCGGCCGCGACGTCGGTGTTCAGCCCCCACGCCTTCATGAGGGCGAAGGCCCAGTAGTCGCCCGCGAACCACGGCCCGTCCAGGCAGGCCTTCCAGGTGGAGTAGTTCAGGAAGCTCCTCCACTTCTTGAGGCCTACAAAGCTCAGCACAGCCTCTACCGCGCCATTCCCCGGGAGGAAGTAGGGGGCCAAGACGGCTAGCCTCCCGCCGGCCAGGGGGTAGGCCCACCTGAAGCCGCTCATGTAGGCCTCTAGGTAGCGCTCGAGCACCTCGAGCTGCCTGTCCGAGAGCTTGAGCTCCAGCAGGTCTACGTAGGGCCTCCTGCGGCGCAGCATCCAGAGGTAAACCCTGCGGAGCAGCGCGGCGTGCCTCCTGGGCACCCGGATCCTTCCGGGCTCCGTGGCCGACCGCCAGATCGAGGGGAAACCCCAGGGCTCCACGCCAGGAAGATTCCTGCAGGGCATTTAAACCTACGTTTTACAGCGGCTGAATCGGTGCGCAACGCGGGCGCGTGGGGCTGGACAGTCTACCTGTGCTGGCCCGTGTGCCACCCGCCCTCCGGGCCGGTGCGCGCCCTCTCCTTGGCCATTTGGACGAGATCCTCCACGCTCCAGACCTCGAGCCCGCTACTGGTAGCGTGCACGGCCTCCGGGACTACGAGTATCCTCCTGGGGGCGTGTAGCCTGCCCAGCCTTTCCTCAGCCCTCCTGACCTCTGAAGGCGTTAGGCTGCGCCTCCACTTGACCTCTGCGGCGATCTCGATCCTCTTGAACGAGACCAGGGCCACGTCTACCTCGGGCTCCAGCACTTTGACGGGCTTCAGCCCGAAGTACTCGGCCATAAACCTCTCGACGAACCTCTCGACGAGCAGCGGCATCCTCTCCATCACGACCCTCTCCACGAAGCCCCACGGCGCCGGGTAGTCCCTCAAGCCGTACCTCGCGTCCAGGTAGTACGCGATGTCGGTCAGCGGGGACGCGTGCCTGTAGAAGCTACCCCTCTCCCGGCCCCATATCTCGACCCTCTCCAGGAGGCCCATCTTGACCATTGCGTCGACGTACTTCGTTATGTGGGAGGTCGAGGCCTTCTCTATGAGCCCCTTGCCGTGCAGGTACGAGGCTATCTCGGAGAGCCTAGTGGCGCCCCCAGCCACGGCCTCCAGTATGGCGTCGAACCGCCTGCTGTACGAGGCGTCCTCCTCGTCCAGGATCTCGCCCACAAGCGACCTCGCGAAGGCGGAGCCCGACACCACGCACTCCTCCAGGCTCCTGCCCACGAGGACTGGCTCTTGCCAGAACACGAGCCTCTCCACGAGCTCCCTGCCCCCGAGGCCCCAGTCGGCGGCGAGCAGCTCGAGAGGCGAGAGCAGGTCGACCCTGCGCAGCGAGAAGAGGCCCTTAAGGGGGGCCTCGGGGCCCCCGACGAACCTCTTGTAGAAGTGGAGCGTGGAGGTTATGAGGACTACGTCCCCGCCGCACGAGCCCGCCTGCACCGCATCGAAGAACCTCGCGTCAGCCCTGTGGAACTCGTCCACGACGACGCGGTTCCCGCACATCCTCAGGAACGCGCCCAGGCTGAACTCCTCGCCCGTCTCGGGGTCCATGAACAGCCCGCCCCTCCTCACGATGAAGTACTTATAGTCCGGCAGGACGAGCCTCGCGTAGAAAGTCTTCCCGGTCTTCCTCCTACCGTACAGCAGCCTGCGCCCCCCGCTACGCAGGAACGCCTCGAGCGAGGGCCTCCTGACAATAATACCCATAGTATGATACCAATAGTATCATACCATGGGTATTATTTAAACGTATTGGCTGCCTGCTGGAAAGCCGCGCCAACTGGGCGAGTACCCCGCGCGCCTTGGACAGGGGTGCAGCTCCTGGGCTCAGGTGCCCGGGGCGCTCGCGGAAGCTTTCCCGGCGCCTTGTCTGGAGCCGCATAGAAGCCCTACTGGGCACTTCCGGCAGCGGGGCGACCTGGCGGTGCAGACCTTCCTCGCGAGGTCGAGGAGGCCGAGGTTGAAGGCGAGCGCCCTCCCGGGATCCCGGGGCACGAGCCTCTCGGCGAAGGCCAGGAACTCCGGGTCGCGGTAGGGCCTCGCCCCGGAGGGCTTCACGCCGAAGACTCTCCCGAGGACTCTCACAGCGTTCCCGTCGAGCAGGGGGACAGGCTCCCCGCACGCCACGAGGAGGACGACGGAGGCCACGTAGTCCCCCACGCCAGGCAGCCCCTCGAGCCCCTCCCTGTTGCATGGCACGCTACCCCCGTACTCCGCTACCACGCGCTCGGCCAGCATCTTCAGGAGCCTGGCCCTCCTGTGCTCCATGCCGAGGGGCCTCAGGAGCCCCTCGAGCTCTCCCTCGCTAGCGCGGAGGAGGCTCCGGGGGTCGGGGAACCTCGAGGCGATCTCGCCGTAGACCTTGAGGACCTGCCTCGCAGTCGTCCTCACGAGGAGGAGCGCGGCTAGCAGGACTTGCCACGCGTCGCGGGAGCCCCTCCAGGGGAGCCACGAGTCCCCGTGCCCGGCGTACCACCCGATCACGGCCTCGACGAACTCCTCCTCCTTGCCCGCCACGGCTACAGCGAGGCGCGCCGGCCAGTTATAAGCCTTACCCCGGGGCCACGCCTACTCCGGTAGCCCAGCCGGATCCCCGCAGAGCTCGTAGGTCTTGACCTTCCTGCCCGCGCCCCTGACCACGTACTTGGCGCAGACAAGCCCCCGCCCCTCGAGGGTCTTCAGCGCCTTGTACACGCCCCTCATGCTGTACCCGTCCAGGAGCCTCCACAGCTCGTAGGCCGTGAGGCCCCCGCGCCTCCCGAGCAGCTCGAGTATCTCCGAGCCCAGCCTGCCCACGCCCCTACGCCGCCCCGCACGCCTCTCCCCGATCGTTATGACCGCGACGCTCCTACCCAGGCCCTTCGCGACGGCGTAGGCGGCAGCCGATATGGCCTTCGTCCGGATGCCCAGGTTGTCCAGCCTGAAGAGCGACTTCACGACCTCAGCCGGCTCCACAGCCTCGACCCTAACTAGCCCCCTGCAGTGGTCGAGCAGCCATGGCCTGCTCTGGCCCTCCACGAGGGCCCCGACCACAGTGTAGCCGGGGTCAACGCCGAACTCCGCCAGCTCTCTCAGGGCCTTGCACAGGGAGAAGGCGAGCACCCCCCTCTCGACCGGCACGACGACGTACTCGGCTTTAACCCCTCTCTCGTATATCTCGAGCAGTATGGTCTTCAGCCCCTCGAAGGTGAGCGGGTTAGCGTAGGGCACGTCTGGCCCGGCAGCCCCGCCGAACTCCACGCCGACGCCTAGCCTGTGGATCTTCACGAGCTCCTCCGCGTCAGCCCCCAGAGCGTCGCTAACCACGACGCTGACTTCAGCGAGCCCCCTGGCATAGTACGACACCGAGTACGCGTAGTCCTCGACGTACTCAACCCTAACACGCCCGCCCCACCCAGAAGACGCCAAGTAGCTCGCGAGGAGGCTGGCAGCCCTATCGGAGTAGGCGCCCGTCGGGTTCTTCCTCTCGTTCTTGACCACCACCCCGTCCACGACCCTCAGGGGGGTTAAACCCTCCCCCATGGAGACCACCCTGGAGAAGCTGGGCAGAAGCCCCCTGTACCTCCACAGGCTCGCCTCCCCTCTCTCCACCCTCAGGGACGGCTCGCCGTACTCCAGCACGGTCACGCCACCGCAGGCCGCACACCTGAGGTGGATCCCCTCCCCTCTCCAGCCGCACTCCAGGCACCTAGAAGCGACAGCGCCCAAGGCCCACCCCCCATACCGGGAAGCCTGACATGCTACATGTCGCTACTGCTCCAGCGGGCCCCCACCCTGTCCGGGGCTGTCTGCGTGCCTCCAGAGACCCCTCTTGGAGCTGAGCACGCCATCCCGGGCTCGTCCATCCCCCGCCTCGCCGTCGACCTTTCTATTGTCTCTTGGCTTCTGGGCGGGGCTAGACTTCGTGTATCTTCCTTTGGGTCAGGTCTCCGCTCCACTTCAGCACCCATATCCCGCGCTCCTCAGCCAGCCTCAGCGCCTCCGGGGTAGCGTAGTCGGCGTAGATGACTTTGATCAGCTTTCTTCTCAGCAGCTCCGGCCTCTTAGCCCTCACCAGCTCCACCTTGCGCTCCAGCTCCTCCACGAGGCCCACCCCCAGCCTTACTGTCGCCTCGCCAAGGACGCAGAGATCGCCCGAAGCACCGTAGATGTCCAGCTCCTCGCCGTCCACGAACACTCTGCTCAGCTCGACCCTCACCCCGAGCTCCTTCTCCAGCCTGTAGCCCACCACCTCTAGAGCCTCCTCCTCGACAGAGAGAGTCAACCTCTCAAGAGTAGTAGCAATCCTGCTCTGGCCCTCCCTGAGCGCTCTAACCTCCTCCCACAGTCTGCCCTGGCCCTCCCTGAGCGCTCTAACCTCCTCCCACAGTCTGCCCTGGCTCTCTCTCAAGCTCTTGACCTCTTCCCAAAGTCTCTCCTGGCCCTCTCTCAAACTTTTAACCTCCTCCCACAGCCTGTTCGCATTCTCCCACAACTTGTTCTGGTTCTCCCACAGCTTCTTCTGGTCCTCTCGCAGGAGCTTTATTTCCCCCAGTATCGCGTTGAACTTCTCGTCGTGCTCGCGGAGCCTCCTCAAGATCTCGTCGTAGCCCAGGTAGGAGGCAACAGCCAGCCTGAACTTCTCGTCCTTCTTCAACAGCTCCAGGAACTGCTCCTCCAGCGACCCCATTCCACACTCCTAGACGGGAGAAACCCAATTAAAGCTTTCGTACCCCCCAGAGACCCTCACGGGTCACGGCCCAAAACTCTACTACCAGAAACTATAAATAACCGCGTTACTAAACGCGCACGTGCCCCAGGCGGAAGCGAGGAAGCTAGATTACGTGTCCTTCGGCCTGGCAACGGGGTTGTCCCAAGTGATTATTTTGACGATAATCTTCGCAATAATATTTCTCATTGCACTTCTACTAGCACCATTTCATGCGTATTACAGAATAGGAGTACTTGGCCTAATCGGCGGCCTCTCCATGATAGTAGTATACCTAGCACTAGTCTTCGTACTAGGCTTCATAGGCGGAATGATCCACGCGGCAGTCTACAACTCCATAGTCTCCAACTGGGTAAAGATAAAGGTGGAAGTAGAAGAACAACGAGGAGTAGAGGAGCAGCAAGCCCCCTCCACCACTGAACCCAGCTCCTGAACACGCGCCACCCCCCGCAGAAAAACCCTCCAACGACTCAGGCCTACCACTCTAGCCGCCAGGAAACCCAGGGAGACACTCCACGCGCGCACCAACCCGTGGAGCAAACCTGGAACCACCACCGATTACGAGACAACCACTACAAGGCAGGTCTTCAGCACTCCACCCCGCCAGGCAGGGAGGCCCCGCAGCCCACGGCGGCGCCACGGGGGTTCGTGCCCCTTCCCCAACGGCCGCAGAGCTCTTAGACCCTGGTGTATATCTCCACGCCGTGCCTCCTCGCCGCCTCGAGGGCGGGACCCTCTGCATACGGCGTCACCATTACCAGCCTGTCAGGCTTGCGGCCCGTGGCCTCCTCGTAGAAGCGCGCCTTCCTGGCGAAGAGCACCACGTCCGAGGGCCTCACGTGGGACGAGACCTCGACTAGCACGACCCTGGCGTCGGAGATAGCCACGTCTACCTCGACGACAGACGGGTACCCGTACACCACCCCCCTCTCGTCGTAGGCCGTCCACCGCTCGACCCTCGCCCCCAGCTCTTTCTCCAGGATCCCCCTCAGCCCCTCCCTGAACGCCTCCTCGGCCACAAGCCCCCACCTCGCCCCGAGGGCGTCCAGGCGCCTGTTCACCAGCTGGAAGCCCAGCATCATGTCTTCTCTTAGCTTGTTCATATCCTCCCTTAGCTTGTTCATGTCTTCCCTGAGCCTGTTCATGTCCTCTACAAGCCTGTTCATGTCCTCCCTGAGCTTCACGAGCTCCTCCTCGTGCCTGTCCATCCGTTTCAGTATCTCCTCCAGGCCGATCAGCCCCGCGACGGCGTACCTGAACTCCTCGTCCTCCCTGAGCAGCCTCAACACCTCCCTCTTGATGTCCACGCCCCCCACTCCGCCCCCGCGGTATACTACGCGAAATCAGTATTTAAACCCTCAAGAACCCCGGGAAGGCACGGGCCAGCAGTGAGACTCCTCGACGAGTCCAAGACCGCACTCTTGCCGGGAGTTGTTCTGTTAGAGTACACCTGGGTAATGCTGGAGAAAGCTAAAGCTCCCCCTGACTTCTTGGCATGGGGAAAATCTCCGAGTACTACTCCGACCCGAGGATACAGTTCTACTGTGAAACAGAAGACGTAAAACCCGCTCTCTTGATCATGAAGAAAGAGGAGGCACCTCCAAGCACTTTTAACGACTACTAGCCACTGCAAGAAGTGACAGAGCCGAGGTTTTAACGTTCGACGACGGGCCCAGAGAAACCCCCAGGAAGTACGCAGTGAAGTAGCTCTCCAGCGGCCCCCTTAGAGACTTCTACCCCCCTCTAATCAAGAAGGTTTTTATTAGTCAATCAGCCGAGAGTAGACGGACGAGCACGTTAAGGGCTTGGTACGGCATGGGCCGAAAACGAGAAGGGGAAAAGCTTGGAGATTGGACGATAGAGCTCTTCGTCGAGAACGCTGAGCTCTACCTCCGCTCATTGGAGAAGCGCGTCCCGCAAGCGCCGGTGGAGGTTAAGGCCCTACTAGAGCGGTTAAGCGAACAGGGGTTTGAGGTTAGGAGGGTTCTCGACCTCAACTGTGGTATCGGCAGGCACTCTATAGAGCTGGCGAGACGTGGAATCGAGGTCTTGGGGACAGACATCTCACCACTATACATCAAAATTGCAAGGGAGAGAGCCCGGAGCGAAAACGTCCACGACAAGGCACGGTTTCTGGTGGCTGACATGCGTGAAATCGCCCGCACACTCTCTAGAGAAGAAGCATTCGACGGCATCATAAACCTCTTCACATCTTTCGGGTACTACGACGACGAAACAAACGATGATATTTTACGCCAGTGCAGAAGGCTCGTACGCGAAGGGGGGTTCTTCGCGCTAGAAACTGCCAACAAGGACTGGATCGTTAAGAACTTCCTCGAACAGAGCTTCCACTGGGAGGACGACCTACTCCTCCTTGAAGAAAGGGAGTTCGACCCCTACACTTCCAGAATACACAATACCTGGACCTACCTACAACGGGTAGACGAGAAAACCTACACCCTTAAGGGGCGGATCAAGTTCGACCATAGAGTATGGAGCCTCAACGAACTCATAGAAATGTTTAGGAGGACAGGGTGGAGCTTCAAGGCCGCCTACCCCGGGCTCAACGAAGAGAAAAACACCCCACTGACAGCAGCAAGGAGACTACTAATCATAGCCCAGAGATAAAAAAACCCATAACATCCCAGCCCCAACCAAATACGCATCAGTGGGGCTAAATTTTATAAATCTCGGTTAAATTTTATAAATACAGTATGCCAAGGTCATGGGATTTGTGGTTTGGGATATTTGTGGTATCCACTCTCCTGGCATTGACGATCAGCTTCCTAGGCCTCGCCTCGGACGACCCCACCCTAAGCAAAATCTTCTCCTACATCGGGTACGCGCTCCTGATCATAATCGCAATAGCCGCAGGCGTGCTACTTGTGCTAGGAATGACGTCGGAGGACGAAGGACGCCGGCCCTCTGAGCTCCAAAGCTCAGAGGACGAAACCCGACGTCATTATTAGCACGCCGCCCCACTGTCCTATCCGCGCCGCCCTACACGACGAAAACAGTAAGAATTAAGCCGACAACAAACCTGATCAGACCCATCGACCTATATGGGAGATGCATGCACAGCACAAGGTTGTTAAAGAAGTACAGCGCCACATTGTATACTTATAAACTTAACACCTCAGGCTTCTCGAGCGGCGTGCCTAAAGCGAGCGCGTAGGGTGCTCAGCACGATCGGGCCAGCTGAGCCCCTGGGGCGGGGTCGGCGGGAGAGCCCAGCCCTTTGCTGGCCCTCCTGAATAGGAGTAAGAGCCTCAGAAGGAGGAGCACGGCCTTCAGCCTCACGTACTCGAGTAGGATCATGAAGATAGCCCCCCTCATAGCCCCCTCGGGGTACAGGACGTCCCTGACGCCCCTCTCACTCCTCTCATACCTGAGGCCTCTTATTATCACTACCGGAACAGCCTCGTCTGTCTGGCCGAAGAGGAGGTTAGCGGCGGCCGCCACGAGGTCGGTCAAGTCGTCCAGCCCGCCGAACTTGGGCTTCCCGTAGAGATCCCTGGCCCCGAAGTTCCTCGAGACAGGCTGGATCCCCGAGGAGCCTATCGCCACGTCTACAGTGCCGAACTTGTCCAGCTTCCACTCGGTATCCGCTATCACGACGGCCACGTCCTTGCCCGTGAGCTCCCTCACCCTCGCCCTTATCCTCCTGGCCGACAAGTCGGGATCCTCCGGCGGGAGGGTGCAGTACCCCTCCGTGGAGTTGGAGAAGTCCAGGCCCGCATCGCTCAGCACCATCCCCCTCACCCTAGTCATGAATATGTACGGATCCTTCCTCAACAGCTCCAGAGCCGCCCCCTCGTCCCTGGCGTACTCCCTGAACAGGTACCCGTACCTCTCGGCGAGCCCCCTCACCGGGATCACGAAGCTTATCCCCTCGGAGGCCCTGAGTATCAGCTTCACGGCCCTGGGATCCTTCCCGTACACCCTGGAGAGGAACCTGGCGGCGAGGGAGGGCTTCACGCCTTCCAGCCTGTAAACCCTGCCCTCGGCCTTCGACACCATCTCGGAAGTCAGCACTATGATCCCGGCCCCCCTCTTTCCCTCTTTTCTAGCGTACATGCCTACCGGAGTAGAGGGCCATGGGCGGGCTACTCGCTAGGCCCCCTCCTCGGCATGCTTGCGTGTCCGCCGTGCCCAGTATTAAGGGTTTCTGACCCTTATCTTGATGGCCCTGGCCTTTGCTATCGCCTCGAGGATTTTCCTCGCCTCCTCGTCCTTCACGGCCGGTATCGCGTCCATTATCGCCGCCCGCAGCTTGTCGTCTACCTCGACGGTGAGCGCCCTGAGCCTCGAGACGTACTCCAGCCAGAGCGGGTCTGCCTTGTGGAGGTGCCACTTGTGCTTCACGCCGCCCCCGCCGTGGACGAGGTAGATGTGCTTGCCCAGGAACATGGCGAAGCTGGTGGCGGCCGCGCCGCACTTGGGGCACGTCAGCGCCACCCTGTCGGCGTCCGCGCCCCTGTACACGCCCTCTAGCCTCCAGGCCCCTGTCTCCTGGTCGTAGACGTATTTCTCTAGTACGTACTCGCCGCCCTCCTTCCTCAGCTCGAACCTCCAGCCCCTCTTCCTCCTGGCCATATGTCAAGTATCCACGGGGTGATATTTTACTCTATTGTCTTGGAAGAAAGAGATATATACCAGTCTGGAAAATAAATCCACGCGGGGTGGTGGGGTTGAGGAAGTACACGAGGGCACTGGCGACAGTCGTAACGGAGGAGCTGTACGCGAAGGTGGACGAGCTGGCGGCCAGGCTCGGCATCACGAAGTCTGACTTCGTGCGGATGGCGGTGCAGGAGAAGGTCGCCAGGGAGGAGGGGAAGGCGCAGTGAGCACGCCGCGCTGGTTCGCCGATGCCCTGTCGAGGCTCAGCTCCGAGGCTTGAGGATGGAGGGCGAGCTACGTGTCCTCGCCTCGGTGGCCCTCAGGGAGCTGCTCCAGGAGTGCAGGTACGGGGGCAGGATAGTCGTCCCGGTGGTGTTCAAGGCTAACAAGTACGTCACGCCGGTCACGCTCGCCAGGTACGCCACGAAGGCCCTGTACAATATGGTGCTCGGAACCGAGGCGGCTATAGGCATGGACTACGTGCTCTACTTCTCGGAGGTGTAAGGACGTGGACGTCGTGGTAAAGCCCCTCAACCTCGGGCCGAGGCCTCACGCGACGTTCAGGGTGTCGGCCGGCGGCAGGGCGTACACGCTGTACTGGAGCATGCGGAGGGTGACCTACAGGGTCAAGGCGCACTACGTCGTGGTGGAGGAGGAGGGGACGGGGAAGAGGTACAGGCTGGTCGTCGTCGAGGCGCTGAGGAAGCTGGACGTGGTGTACTTCGCCGGGGACGGCGCCCCGCCGGCGGGGGACGAGGTGGGGAGGGTCTCAGCGGTGGTGCTGAACGCCCTGAGGGGCGGGTGAAGGGGGAGAAAAAAATATTTTATTTGTTTTTCCTCTACGCTACCCCGCTTTTATCTTGATGGCCCTGGCCTTTGCTATCGCCTCGAGGATTTTCCTCGCCTCCTCGTCCTTCACGGCCGGTATCGCGTCCATTATCGCCGCCCGCAGCTTGTCGTCTACCTCGACGGTGAGCGCCCTGAGCCTCGAGAGCGCATCAGGTATGCCGCGAACCTCTTCGTGTTCCTGGTCTCCGTCCTGACCTCGTACGTCATGGCGGTGAACTCCCAGACGGCCCTCCTCGGGTTACTGGGTATCGCGGCGGCGCTCTATATCTCCAAAACCTTAAAAAGGGGAGGTGCTGGGCGTGGGCCGTGTCGCTGTTCATGTTTATCTTCACCGCCTCGTTTGCAATCATGTATGCTTTCGTCGTCGACCCGCTCTACGCCCTGCTCGCAGTAGGGCCTGCCGTCGGGATTGCCTTTCTCTTAGACCGCGAGTCCCGGGCCTTCTGCGGGGTAATACTCGATTCTGGCGAGAGTGTCGTCTCCCCCCGCCACGCGGCGGGTAACACTGGGATACCACTTGGTTCTGGCGTGAGTGAAGCCTCGGCAGGGAGGGTTTGCCCTACTTGTGGCCTGCCAGCAACATACATCAACAGCCTAAACAAGTTCTACTGCTTCAACTGCAAAAAATACGTTGAGTAGGCTCATAAGGGCGGGTATGTGTAAGGAGAATGCTTGATCTATAGCACGGGCGGGCGAAAAAAGGGAGAAGGAGAAATATTAAAAAGGAAAAAAAGGATTTTTAGGGCGTGTACATCAGCGCCAGCTACTTGGCCTTGTCGGCGTCCTCCCGCGGGCCCTCGCGAGGACTTCGTGCTCGGTCGAGCCGCAGTTGGGGCAGGGGGTGTTGCCCGCGTATATGTTGCGGCACGCCCTGCACTGCCGCACCTCGACCTCGTAGTACGCGTCCTTCCTCCCCACGCCGGCCACCCACGCCTAGACCACGAAGAGTTCTACGTCGTGGCGGCCCCTGAAGATGCCCGCCACTGCCTCCTTCACCTCCTCCGGCACCACGAGCGCCACGCCGGCTACCACGCCCCTGCCGTTGGTCAGCCTGGCGAACCCCCTCTTCAACCTGTCGAGCAGGCCCTTAGTCTTCTCTACGTCTATGGCGGGCATGCGGAATATGGTGAACACCTTCGGCGCGGCGCCCCTCTCTTCCAGCGCGTCGGGGGCGGGCACGCCGTCCACGGCGGGCAACGAGATCAGCCCCGGCGCGCCGCTTACCCCGAGGTAGTACCTGTCCCCGTCTGTCCAGATGCCGTCCCTGTGCGGGATGACTGTGCCGTCGGCGACCTCCGGCAGCACGACAAACTTGTCGCCGCGCGCCAGCCCGGCGACCATCTCCTGCTCGAGCGCCCTCCTGATGGCCTCGGCCACCTCCACGTCAGACGTCACGACAACGACGTACCTGCCGTCCCCCTTGAGGACTCTCTCGACAACCGTTTTCATCTCCCCACCAATATAATATATATCCAATGGGGTCTAACAAATGTTACTGGCGCTGCGCGTCCACTGGCCTTACGTGCTTCCTCGCGGTGCCCCTCTCCTGGAGCCTCCCGCGTATCGGGTCTTCCTGCACTCCGAGCCCCCTGGCTGCCTCCGACACCGACATGCATACCTCGAGGTAGTTGACGGCCTTGTTCATGTTCACGTGCCTCCTCGGCCCGCCGACGTGCCTGCCCTCCACCTTGGCCCGTAGCATGGCCTGCCTGGTTTTCCCGGATATCAAGTCCCGGCTCCCTTTCCGCGACCCACGCGAAGACCGCCAGGACGGGCTTCCCGGGCGATGAGTCGAGGCTACTCAGGAAGGCCCCCTTCGGGCTGACGGGTATAACCGGGCCCCCGAGGGCCCGTGCACGTGTCACGGATAATATACGCCTGCCGCGCCCCTACATGCGTGGTGACGCAGGTGTCACAGCCTAAGGTCACGACGTACTGCGTTAAATGCCGCAAGCATATGGAGGTGAAGAACCCGCAGCTCATGATACTCAAGAACGGCAGGCAGGCGTACAAGGGCGGGGTACGCGCTGTACTGGAGCGGTGTCCTACAGGGTGAAGGCCCTGTCCTCTGACTGTAGCACCTTAACGAATTGCTCGGTCATATACGTCTCTAATACCGGGGTTGTATTTTAACCTATTGCCGTGGAGCAAAGCTTCAAATACCGCTCACGCCATAATCAACCACGATGCAGGGAGAGGGGCAGCCGAGGCCCCGGCTCAGCAGGGGCAGGAAGAGCTGGAAGCGTGTCCTCAAGAAGGACGGCGGCGAGTACGTACTGGAGAAGTACGTCTTCGACCACTACAAGAGGGTGTGGAGGCTCGTCGGCACGGTGAGGGGCGAGGACGCGATACTAAACGAGATCAGGTGCCCCAGGTGCGGCGCCCTGCCCACCACGTACAGCCTCGGCGGCGGAAGAGCGATAATCCTCAAACACTTCGACAAGGGGGAGAAGCACTCGTGGGAGGTCAACTACGGCCCCGACCCCGTCTGGCTCGAGTTCGTCCGCTACAAGCTCGGGGCACACAGGCTAGACGGCGAGGCGAAGGCCGCGCTCGCCGCAGCCCTCGAGAAGGCCGGCCACCAAGGCGCGGCCGCGCTCGTGAAGGGCGCCGAGAAAGTCACCGTGAAGCTGATCCCCTGAAAAACCTCTTTTTCCCCTGTATTTTGTTCACGTTTACGAAATATTCCGAGAGGAGAAAACGTAAACGTTTACAAAATGCTCACCCCGCACCAGGGTCGGGGCACCGCCATGCGCTTACATAAACGTTATCCTAATTACCCTGCCACGCGGCTATGCTTACATACCGCACAAGAACAAGCTCGGGAAGGCCGCGTCATCACCGTGAGAGTCCCCCAGGAGCTACAGGGGGCCTCCGAGGGACGAAAGGGCGGATCTGGAGCCGTCGAGGAAGGATCCGTACATATTCACGTATAGGGCGGGCCCCCTGACACTAGACTCGGCGGTGGAGAGAACGGGTTCAATGTATGGGGGTTAAAAGTTGAACTAGGGCGGCCCTGCCGGCCCCTTCTCCTCGCACTTCCTCTTCCTCGCGAGGCCCACCATGATGGAGGCGTAGAGGTGGAGCTTCCAGGCCTCGTAGTACTGCCCGTACTCCTC
This sequence comes from Infirmifilum lucidum, assembly GCF_014876775.1. Classification (NCBI taxonomy): domain Archaea; kingdom Thermoproteati; phylum Thermoproteota; class Thermoprotei; order Thermofilales; family Thermofilaceae; genus Infirmifilum; species Infirmifilum lucidum. The sequence goes on from NZ_CP062310.1 coordinate 1,528,698, forward strand.
TACGGCTTTTCCCGCCAGGTTCCTCAGCTCGTACGCCCCGTCGAGTGTTAGCTCGTCCTTCTCCAGGAGCGCCTCCAGCCTCTCGACCTCCTCCCCCGTGAAGGGGTTCGCCACGGCCAGCTCCACCACCCTGCGGGCCCCCCTTGACTAGATCCCCGGCCTTCTCGTCCAGCACCCCCTCCGACACCAAGTACTCGACGAAGGACTCCCGGTAGCCGGAGAAAGCCCTCCCAAGCCTAACTACCCTGCCCTCGACGCCCCCTATCCTCTGGCCAAGCCCCGCCTCCACCTCATTCATCCTCTGGTTCAGCCCCGCCTACAGAGAGCCCACCCTCTTCTCGAGGGCTCCCACCCTCATCTCCAGCCTCGCAAGCCTCCTCCCCAGCCAGTAGGCGAACCCGGCCAGCGACCCAGCGACAGAGGCCGTGGAGCTGAGCAGCAAGAGCACGGGCTCCATCACTCCTCTATCCCGCACAGGCTTATAAATCAGCTTTCACCCCCCACGTTCCACTAGCCCGCTCCCCCGCCCCCGAACGCCATGGACATGCCCCGCACTAGCGGAGCAGCCTCTCGACCCACTTCCTGACCCTGTACTCGCTGCCCTCCCTCTTGACGATCCCGTTCTCTTCGAAGGCCTGGAGGATTTGGGGAGGGAGCTCGTGTAGCCTTCTGGCGGCGTGCCTGTAGCCGGGGTCGAGGGTGAGGGGCAGTATCGGGAGCTCCACGTGGCCCCTCGTGTACTCGTGGACGTAGTAGGCCCTGTTCGCGCCTATGAGGGGGGCCAGCGCGTAGAGCGCGGAGCCCTCGGGCTTGAAGCCCCCCGTCAGGTTCAGGTACACCAGCAACCCCCTCTTCCTGGCCTCCTCCGCCAGCCCGGCCGCCTCGTCCAGCAGGTTGTACAGGCCCTCGTCGAAGTCGAGGCCCAGCTGGGGAACCCTGCGGATCTCGGCCTCCACGCCGCTGTCCCTCAGGTACTTCGCTATCACCGACGCGCAGAAGAACGCGACCCCAGAGTCCGTCGAGAGGAGCGCGGCCCCGGCTACGCTGCCCTCCTCCAGGTACGGCCTCATGGCGTTGAGTTCCGCGCTGGCCCTGTAGGGGTCAGACGCGAGGATCTGCAGCGCCGCCTCGAACTCCTCGGTGCCCTCCGAGGCCCTGCCCCCGGCCTCCGCGTCCTCCAGGGAGCGCACGGGCGCGCGGGCCCACTTGGCGAACTTCTCCAGGATCCTGTCGGGCACCAGGCCCCTGCCCATGCTCTCGGCGTTCCTCACGAGGCTCGTGCCCACCGTCACTATGTGGTACGCCCGCCTCCCCACGCGAACCACCACGGCGAGGCCCCCTTAATGCCTTTCGCCGCACTTGAAGCACGCGCAGGACATGTCTATCCCTAGGGCCTCCATGGTCTTGCACAGCGCCTCGCCGGGCCTGTACTTCACGTAGGCGCCGTCGCGGTCTCTCCCGAGCACGACCAACTCCTTGAGGAGGCCAGCGTGGGCGACGAAGTTCCTCTCGAGCTCCCCGCCCCTCTCCCAGGGCCTCTCGGGCTCCACGCCCATGAGCTCGTAGAGGGGCTTCTCCTCCCCGGGGGCGAGCCTCTCGGACAGCCTGTAGAGGTTGTTCAACTCGTTCTCCACTATCCTCCTAGGGGCGTCGCCCAGCGCCCCGTAGATCCCGGGGGCCCACTCCATCATGTCTTCCAGCCTGTTGCTCCCCACGCGCCTGCACGCCCAGTCCGCCAGCACCCACGCCATGACCCTGGCCGTAGACGCCCTCTCGTCGCCGCCCTCAAGCACGTTGCCGGCGACCCTCCTGCCAGCCACGAAGTCCCCGTACGCGTCCACCTCCTCCCTCCCACACTCGCAGAGGTAGTAGAGGGCGAGCGGCGCGTTGAGCACTAGCGCCCTGTACAAGCTCCTCAAAGTAGAGCCCCCTATCCTGCTCTCCTCCACGAAGCTCAAGTCCAGCTTCGACCTGTCCCCGTTCACCTTGTACGTCTCGACGACCTCGAACTCGCCCACGTCGCTTTTAACCGGAACAGCGTTGTAGACCCTCACCTTGGCCTTAAACAGGGGGGCCAGCAGCCTGAGGGCCTCGAAGACCAGCGGGACTACGAAGTTCAGCCCGTGCGTCACGTCCAGCACCACCTCCACCCCCTCCCCGCCCCCGCGCTCCCTCAGTACCCTGTAGAGCTCGCCCAGCAGGATCGCCAGGTAGACGTCCCTGTTAGACACGCGGTAAGCGTAGCCGTACCAGTTATCCGCTCTGGCGGGCAACACGACGACCCTCAGCGCCGCCCCGCCCAGGCCGCCGAGGGCCTCGCGCAGGAAGAACTCGTAGTACTCCTCGACGCCCCCGACCCAGTCCCGGTAGCCCCCGATGTTGCGGGGCGACACCTCGACCCTCACCCTCCTCTCGCCGCGCCCGGCCCCGCCGGTTGCACCCTCCTCTAACCTGGCCTCCACGTGGCCGAGGCACTCGCGGCCCACGAGCCCCTCAAGGTGCCGCGGCAGGGCGTGCCCGACCTCCCTCACCGACCTCAGCACGGACTCCAGCGCCACAACGACGTACGCCGACGCCCCCTTGAAGCACCCGAGCGAGAGGAAGCCCCTGAAGCTCTTCTCCCCGAACCTGTAGGTGGCCTCCCTGTAGCCCAGGACATCCCCGAGAGTGGCTACGACTATCATCACCAAGAAGCCTGCGGCAAGAGTATAAATCCTTTACCGGCGCGGGGAAAAACGCTAAAAGGCCCCCCGAAAGGCCTAAACACTATTTTCCACAGTGAAAAACCTACCGGCATTTATACTTTTCCCCGGGAAGCTTCCCCGAGAACACTCAGACACCACTTTATAAATCAATTTTCATTAAAGTTGTGAACACTTAAAATAGAGGGAGGGTTTGGTTTCACAACCACAGGAAGAAATTTGCTTATCAAGCCGCGTGCACAGAGGAAGAGAGCAGAGGCCACAAGAGAACCTTTAAATAACCCCACACCCACTACTCAACAGAAGAAGTCAAGAGACAATAGAAAGTGTAGAAATCGCAAGTGTTCTTTTATACTATCTGTTTTTGAAGAAGTCAAGAGACAATAGAAAGGTACTTGGAGCAGGCGATTATGCGGGCCTCCTCTGTGTGGGAAGAAGTCAAGAGACAATAGAAAGTTTCGGCCATCCCTACACCTCACCTCTTTTTTCTTTTTCAAGAAGAAGTCAAGAGACAATAGAAAGTGGATAATCGCGGCAAGGTAGCGTCTCTCGTTGTCTGTTAGGGAAGAAGTCAAGAGACAATAGAAAGCGTCCACACCGCGGCAGTCGTGTTCAAGCGCCACGCCGGAAGAAGTCAAGAGACAATAGAAAGCTGGGGGCTCCACCAGCACGTAGGCAGTGTCAGGGGCATGAAGAAGTCAAGAGACAATAGAAAGAGAACTTACGGAGAAGGAGAGGGAAGACTTACGAGAGTTCTTGAAGAAGTCAAGAGACAATAGAAAGTATTTAAGCCTTTTCCGGGCCTGCGGAGCCTTTATAAGAAGAAGTCAAGAGACAATAGAAAGGCATGTCCAGCGGCCGGACGGGGGCCACTACCACGACATACGAAGAAGTCAAGAGACAATAGAAAGTCTGGCCCCCTATGTTGAACACTGCCAGCGTGACCCTCTTAGGAAGAAGTCAAGAGACAATAGAAAGAAGGACGTGATAGACAGGCTCAACATCGTGAGGGTGACGGAAGAAGTCAAGAGACAATAGAAAGTGGTGGGGAAAAGCGGCCAAAGTATTCAAAACGACAAGGGATTTGAAGAAGTCAAGAGACAATAGAAAGATTTTTTGCCCCACCAATTATATTATATCCCTCACTGCCTAGAAGAAGTCAAGAGACAATAGAAAGCGGATGGCCTCGGCCTCCTCCCTGCGGTACGTCGCGAGAAGAAGTCAAGAGACAATAGAAAGTCTTCCACCTTGCCGCGTTTAATATCGTACCCAATGCTGAAGAAGTCAAGAGACAATAGAAAGGTACACCACGCCGGCAAGAGTGAAGGCGAGGGCCAGTGCCAGAAGAAGTCAAGAGACAATAGAAAGTTGCAGGGTCACAGACGTACAGCGCTGCACTGCCGCTGAAGAAGTCAAGAGACAATAGAAAGTTTCCCTCTCGAGTGAGGAGTATGGAGACGTGCTTTTTGCGAAGAAGTCAAGAGACAATAGAAAGCCTCCAATAATACTTCTAAGAACGCCGACATCGTTACTTTCACCGAAGAAGTCAAGAGACAATAGAAAGGGTTGAGCCGGGCACTCTGAACACCAAAACCACGAGGATATGAAGAAGTCAAGAGACAATAGAAAGCGTATCTCCACTGGCAGCAGTGAGAGCAGCAGAACCAAGGAAGAAGTCAAGAGACAATAGAAAGGGGGGCGGCGCTGATGGCCTCGCACCTGACCTGGGCCTCCCGGGAAGAAGTCAAGAGACAATAGAAAGTTGAGCATAGATATTGCGTTGAGCGTGCTTGCAGAGAGGGAAGAAGTCAAGAGACAATAGAAAGATCGAGTCAAAGACCGGCCTGTAGCCGCCGTACACCGCGAAGAAGTCAAGAGACAATAGAAAGTTTTTCCCAGCGAATTCGCACGAAAGGCATATTTTTCTTTGAGAAGAAGTCAAGAGACAATAGAAAGCTCCAGGAGCCTGCTCATCCCCGCAGTCCTGTTGTTCAGAAGAAGTCAAGAGACAATAGAAAGTTCAATGCTGAAGCTCTTGAGCAGCTCTGGCTTCTCAAGAAGAAGAAGTCAAGAGACAATAGAAAGAGAGAGGAACAGTAGCATGATAAACGCGGCTATAAAGGAGTTGGAAGAAGTCAAGAGACAATAGAAAGATGGAGGAGGAGGCTAGGGGTGTGTTCTACGATACTCTTGAAGAAGTCAAGAGACAATAGAAAGTTTTCCGAGCCCTCTCCCCGTGGACTTTTCCAAAAATGATCGAAGAAGTCAAGAGACAATAGAAAGCTAGTCGAGGCCGGGGAGGAGCTAGGGGACAACGTGAAAAGAAGAAGTCAAGAGACAATAGAAAGGCGTACCTCGCGCTACTCAGGCCAGTACTCGGCTTCCTCGAAGAAGTCAAGAGACAATAGAAAGAGGTGGCTCGCCCACTTACTGGTCACCAAGATCATCTACGAGGAAGAAGTCAAGAGACAATAGAAAGCTTCTTTTTGACGTCGACGTAGACGCGGCGGTCCCCTGTGAAGAAGTCAAGAGACAATAGAAAGATGCAAGGTCACCTCTCCTCCACGAGGAGAGGAGAACAAGAAGAAGTCAAGAGACAATAGAAAGACGGCGAACAGCGTGTCGCCCAGGAAGACGTAGTTGCCCAGGGGAAGAAGTCAAGAGACAATAGAAAGACTATGCTGAGACAGAAGAAGAAGCACTAGAACTCATAGAAGAAGTCAAGAGACAATAGAAAGTTTTCGAATAAACGGGGAGGGCCCTCAAGAGAGGAAATCGAGGAAGAAGTCAAGAGACAATAGAAAGTTCTTTCTCTTTCTTTTATCCCCGTGATTTTCCCCCCTCTTTCTTGAAGAAGTCAAGAGACAATAGAAAGGGAAATGGACAACGGTTCAAGTCACCCCTGACTACACGCGAAGAAGTCAAGAGACAATAGAAAGTGTTGGGGTGTCACTAACGATAACTGCTCTATACGCCATACTTGCTGAAGAAGTCAAGAGACAATAGAAAGAGAAGAGCTTGAAAAGATGTTTCCGGAGACAGAGGGATTTGGAAGAAGTCAAGAGACAATAGAAAGGTTTGGGCTTCGCCTTCCACGCGTGTTCCCTAATTTTCAATGAAGAAGTCAAGAGACAATAGAAAGTATATTTAAAAGCGACCTCGTGCACCATCATTGGCTGTCGAAGAAGTCAAGAGACAATAGAAAGTTTGAGAAGCAGAAGGGGGCAACGGGTCGAGTACAGCCTTTCCTCTACTGCGAGTGAGTCAAGGGATAATAGAAAGACGGCGAGGAGCCGCTGCGACGAGTTCGCGGAGGGTGGCGTGGAGCCGGGCGGGGGAGGCGGCGTGATTTTTTTGTTATCAGCGGGCCCCGGAGCCTTATTCCATAATGAAAAAGCATAAATATTAGCATTAATAATGTTTGTACAATGACGGGGCCCGAGGATCTTCTGAATAGGGCTGTCCAAGCCGCTTCTCAGGCTTCTAGGGAGCGCGTCGAGAAGAGCCAGGTCGAGGGGCTTCTCAGCTTCCTGAACGAGAGGAACGACGTCAACGAGCTCCTCTTCTACATAATGAGGCAGTCTGCGAGGGGCTCGATTGGGAGGAACACCGCGAGGCTGCTCGTCGAGCACATACGCGGCATTAAGGGCGATGTGGAGAGCGTGAGGAGGTACCTCGGCTACTTCAAGTGGGCCTACGAGGTTGTCGAGAAGAACAGGATAACGTCTCCCCTGGATAACTTCAACAAGCTCGTGGACGCTTTCCTCAAGAGGTAGGTGTCCCGCTTGCCCAAGCCGGACATATTCGACCTCGACAGGGTCACCACGGTGATAAAGGTCGAGGGAACCCTGGTCAACGAGACGCCGCTGCGCGTGGGCTCCCGCGAGGAGTTCGCGCCGGGCTCTCCGGTGGACAACCCGATCATACGCCGGGCCGACGGCACGGTGTACATACCCGGCTCGAGCCTCAAGGGGGTCTTCAGGAGCTTCGTGGAGGCCTACAGCCAGTCGGCCTGGAGCAGCGGCGTCCACGTCTGCTACCCCGGAGTCCACAAGTGGGTCAGGGAGAAGGCCCCGAAGGGCAGGGAGGCGGAGGGCTGCGACACGGTGTACTGCAGGGAAGACGGGGTCGTGGAGTCGGTGTGCGTACCCTGCTACATATTCGGCTGGCTCGACACGGCGGCGAGGCTCTACGTGCTGGACGCCCCCGCCGAGGGCAGTCCCGCGGTCGGCACGAGAACCATGGTCTCGATAAACAGGTACTTCGGCGGGCAGCAGCCCGGCCAGCTCTACACGCTCGACTTCGTCGAGCCGGGGGCCAGGTTCAAGTTCAGGGCCTTCGTCTACAACCTGAACTTCGTGGAGGGCGAGGCCAACGACGTGAAGGCGAAGGCGTGCCAGGCCCTCAAGGCCCTCTTCCAGGCCCTCTCCAGGGACGGCCTCTTCATCGGGGCCCGCAAGAGCATAGGCCTGGGGCTCGTGCGGCTCGTCGACGCGAGGTTCGACGTCTACAAGATCCAGGGCGGCTCGCTCGTGCTGTCGGCGAGCAGGGGGCTTAGGGAGGTGGTGGGCTGATGCAGTACATCTTCCTGAGGAAGGACGTCGTGAAGAGGAGGGTCACCGTATCGGCGACGCTCGTCGCGGAGAGCCCCCTCAGGGTCGGCAGCGGCCAGGGCGAGACCGACCCAGCCTCCCCCGCCAAGCTCCAGTTGCTCAAGCTCAACGGCGTCCCGGTGATACCGGGTAGCTCATGGAAGGGGTTGTTCAGGTCGACGGGGGAGAGGGTCGCCAGGGGCAGGGGCCTGAGGGTCTGCAGCGGGCTCTCGAAGGAAAACTGCGTGAGGGAGGGTATCAAGGACGAGCTCCAGGAGTACTTGAAGGAGGGCGAGTTCTGGGAGGCGCTGGCGCTTGCGTGGGACAAGCTGTGCCTCAACTGCAAGCTCTTCGGGACGATGAGCGTGAGATCCCAGCTCACCTTCAAGGACTCCGTGCTCAAGGGCGCGAGGACAGGTGTGAGGACTATAGTCGCCATTAGCAGGACTGAGGGTGCTGTCGCGAGGGGCGCCCTGGCGACAGTCGAGTACGTCGAGCCCGGAGCCGAGATACCCCTCGAGGTGCTCGGGACGAATCTGCCGAACTACGCCCTGGGCTACCTGGTGCTCATACTGAGGGAGCTTCACACGGGCGGGACGCAGGTTGGCGGGTTCAAGAGCAGGGGGTTTGGCTTCGTAAGGGTAAAGGACATCGAGATGAGAGTGGAGGGCGGCGTCAGGGAGGAGGGCGGGCGCATCGTTCTCGAGAAGGTAGACGAGGATCCGGCGGACAGGGAGGTGTACGTGGAGAAGGCCCTGTTCTCGAGGCTGGACGCCGAGAAGTTCTTCAAGTACGCGGAGCCCCTCGTGGAGGTGTTCGAGCATGCAGAGATCAAGTATCCACAGTAGGGCCTACGAGCCGGGGCTGATCCACGGCGTCCTGGAGACGAGGATAGAAGTCCTGTCCGACTACCTGCACGTGGGCATGGGGAAGGCCTTCGAGCGCCCGAAGAAGGCCATCGACGAGGCCACGTTCCGCAGAGTCTACAGGGACTGGCTCGCGGGTCGCCCCGTGAACTGGGACGAGTACTTCGAGCCGCACAGGACGCACTTTTTCGCGCGGGTAGGCGGCAGGGTCGCTATCCCGGGCTCTACGGTGAAGGGAGCCGTGAGGGCCAGGCTCGAGCTACTCCTACCGGAAGCTCGCTACGCCGTCTCCCAGCGGTCTGACAGCTACTCCCCGAAGTACGTCGAGATATTCAAGCCGAGGCCGAGGCCCCAGCCGAGCTACAAGCCGCCGCACGTCGACGTCGACCCTGTCTCCGACCTGCTCGGGTGCGCCGGCCTGGCGAGTAGGGTCGTGTTCGGAGACCACTACCTCCGCGGCGAGGGAAAGCTGGAGACAGTGCCCGTCGGCGGCGAGTGGTTCGAGGTGGCTAAGAGGGGCGACGTATTCGAGGGCCGCGTCGTGCTACGGGGGGTCGAGGGCTACGAGCTCGGTATGCTGCTCTACGGGATGGGCGCCAGGCTCGTGGACGGCAGGCTGAGCTTCAAGACTATGCTGCTCGGGAGGCTCAAGTTCCAGGACAGGAGGTTCGGGCGAGTGAGGTTCGACGCCAAGCCGGGCGCCGGGGTGGGCGTGAGCCTCGAGGACGCGTTGCGCTCGTTCCTCGCGCGCTTCAAGCCAAGTGACGTAGACGAGGAGTGGTGACCTATGAACAAGAGGTACAAGGTATGCCGCGACTTGAGCCTCCGGGAGGAGTGCAGGGAGCCCCTCTTCGAGGTCGAGCTGGACGGCAGGGGCGGTAGCCTTGAGGACAAGAGGATCGACTACAGGGTGATGGGCCCATGAGTCGCGGGATAGTGAGGGGCATATACCTGCCCACCAGGAGGGAAGTCGTGTTCGTCAACGAGGCTGGGAACGTGGAGGCCGTGGAGGCCTTCGTGAAGCTCGTCGCAGGCCTGCTGAAGATGCTCGACTTGGTTAAGAAAGACTTTGGGCTGGGGGACGAGGAGGCTCTCTCGCTCCTCGCCGACGTCCTGAGCCTACTCTACAGGGCCCCGCTGTTGCTCCCGCCAGTGCCCTACCAGCCGAAGGAAGCCGGCAAAACGGGCTACGTGTTCAACAACTTCGACTACTTCGTGGTCTACGCCGTTGCCCGCCACCTCGTGAAGGGATGCCTTGACGTCGGGGAGGCGTGCCGGGCGGGCTTTGTCTTCGACGTCCTCAGAGTCCTGGACGGCGAGGTGGGGGGCAAGGAGCTCTCGCACGCCCTGGAGCTCTCCCGCAATATTCTCAACTTCCTGAGGAGCGCGGAGAACTACGAGAAGGTCGTGAAGCTCTACGAGGCGTTACTCTTCACTCCCGCGGACACGAGGCCCGGCTACAACTACACCTCGCTGGCCTCACACCTGACGCTGACGTCCCTAGTCCTGGCGCTCAAGAACCTGCACTCAAAAGACCTCCCGCTCATGCGCCTAGTGGCCCTCTTCCACGACATAGGGAAGCTCACGAACCCCGTCGACCACGTGAACGAGGGCGCCAGGATTGTAGACAGGATCATGGACGAGATCATGAAGGATAAGACCGGGGCCGCCCTGGGGGCCGAGAGCTGGGTGGTAGAAGCCCTGTTACAGCTCCGAAAGCAAGTGTACGAGCACCACCGTTACGAGAGCCTGATACACGAGGCCGACGTGATAGCCTCCGCGAGCGACAGGATGAGGAAGGCTGTCAGCGAGCTCCTCGAGGAGACTGACACCGGCAGGAAGGTCAAGGAGTGCTACGAGCTCCCCGGGAGAAGAGGCTTCGAGTGCTTCATGGAGAGGCTCAGCGAAGACGAGTACAAGGCGCTGTCCTCCTGGCTCTACGAGCGCCTCCTGGCAGGCGCCAAGGACACCCATGAGCCCGTGAGCGTGCACGCCTACGTCTACTACGTGGACTTCCCGGGCATCCAGAGCTTCATAAGGAACTTCCCGAAGCTGAGGGACATGTCCGCGGCTAGCTTCCTCGTGGACTTCTCGGTGTCCACGCTCCCGTTCATTCTGATAGACCAGATGCTCTGCAGGAAGAGCGGGGCCAGGCTGCCAGTGGAGGCGTTGCTGGCCGGCTACGGGGGCCACGCGTTCATAGTCGCACCAAGCCTGCTGGGTCCCGAGGACGTCAAGAGGGAGGTCGGGTGCATCTCGGGCCTCGAGGTCAGGCTCGACGTGTCGCACGCCCCCTTCCTCGTCCAGACCGGGGACGGCTTCGTGATCCCGCGCTACAAGCACGTCTGGGAGCGGATCTCCAGAGACCGCCTCAAGCGCTACTACGTGGAGGAGTTCGAGGAGCGCGTGTACTCCTACGGGAAGCACAGGCCCTGCGACAGGTGCGGCAGGAGGCCAGCCCTCCCCGACCCCACCGAGGAGGGCGAGTACCTCTGCGAGCTGTGCGGGAGGGTGCACGAGGTGTCCAAGGTCAGGGGCCTGGTGGCCAGAGCCATGCAGGGGTACTTCGTGGGGGGCCAGGCCGTGGACGTCCTCGAGGGGATGAGCCTGGACGACTTCCTCAAGAGGGCGATGCAGTACATTGCCGGCATGGACGGCGAAGAGGAGGAGAAGAAGTACCTCGCAGTCTTCACGTTTGACGGGAACAACGCAGGGGCGATCTTCGGATCCTCGCTAACGTTCTCGGAGTACCTCGACAAGAGCTACCTGGCGGACTACGCGGTCAAGAAGGCTTACCGCGGGGCACTGGAGTCCCTGCTGAAGCAGAACCCCAGGTACGTCAGGTACGTGAAGTCCGTGCTGGCGGGGACGGTGTACTTGGGCGGCGACGAGGGCCTGCTCCTCCTCCCCTCCGCGGCAGCTATCGACTTCGCCGCGGAGTTCCTGTCGGGAGCCAGCAGGACGTGCGGCTTCACTTACAAGTCCGGGATGGTCGTCGTTGACCCGACGCACCCCGTGCAGTTCGCCGTCGAGGCGGCGCGCGTGCTGGAGGAGAAGGCGAAGGCGGGCGGCAACACCGTGGGAGTCGTAGTCTCGAGCAACCTCGTCGACGCGAGATCCCTGGAGAGCCTCCTGGGCGAGCTCGCCGGCTACATACGCGTGAAGAACTCCCTCGACAGCCACGTCGACTTCGTGCGGAAGGCTGTGGGCGAGGGGGACGCGGCCTCGAGGATGCTGAGGGCGCTCGAGAAGGCCCTGAGGCTCGAGCCCAGAGACCAGCTCGAGTTCGTGCTCTACCTGATGAGGGAGTACGCGAACTCCCAGGACGAGCGGGTCAAGGATCTGCTGCACCGAATAGTGAGCGAGGCCACCCCGGTCGGGGAGAGGGGGGAGCGCGTGATCCCCGTGTACGACTACTACTTCATGCTCAAGACCTACAGGGTGGGTGGTAGGATTGGTTAGGATCGAGGTGGAGCTCAAGCCGCTGTCGTCGCTCACGGTCGGCGGCTCGTCGCCGAGCTCGTCGGCCGACATCCCGTTCAACAGGCTACTCGTGCCCCCGTCCACGATCAAGGGCTCGATGAGGACTGCAGTGACGGCGCTCCTGCCGGATTGCTACACGGCGTGCGGGGAAGTCGAGCCGAGACTCATAAGGCTGAGGCACGGGAAGATGGGAGGCCCCTGCGACGTCTGCAAACTCTTCGGCTATCCCGACAGCCCGGGCCGCGTCTACGTCACTGTCGAGTCGCAGCCAGGGGAGTTCCACCTGCTGTCTAGGGTCTCGATAGACGACGAGAGGTGGGTGGCGGAGGAGAAGAAGCTCTTCTCCCAGCAGGTCATCAAGCCGGGGGAGACTATAGTGGTGTCAGTGGCCATGGACACGCGGGGCCTCGGGCAGGATGAGGAGGAGAGGCTCGTCAGGCTACTCCTCTACTCGCTCCACGCCCTCAGGCTGTGGCGCCTGGGGAGGGGCGCCATGGTGGATCTGAGGGTCAGGAGCCACGACCTGCCCGAGGACAAGTACGGGGATCTACTCGAGCCGCTCAAGAGGTGGTTGTGGGAATGAGGCTGGTGGTCTTCTCCGGGGGGTGGCTGAACTACTCGTCGAGGAGGGTCATGAACTACTACCTCGTCGACAGGGACTTCATCCCGGCGACGACTCTGCGCGGCGCGATCTTGGCGGAGATGTACTCGCAGAAGGGCTCCGTGGACGAGGACTTCTACACTAGCCCGGCTTTCCCAGTGCTCGAAGTCGGGGCGGAGCCTGGGAGGGGCGGGGCCTCCAGGAGGCTCGCGCCCACAGCCCCGCCCCACGCCCTCGTCATGCTGAAGGGCAGGAAGGGCAGGGAGGCCTACGAGCTCGAGGGGTGCATCGGGGACGCTTCCTCGTATGGGCCGCTCCTCGAGGCCCTAAAGGCCGTGCACGAGAAGCTTAAGGAAAAGCTCGAGTCGGAGCCGAAGCCGGCGCTGGGCGGGCTCGTCGCCCCCCTCGGGAAGAGCGAGGATCTCGCGAGCTACGCCCGCGTGTCCCCGGAGGCCACGGTGGAGATGCACGTGGCGATATCCAAGAGGACGGGGTCGTCGATGAAGGGCATGCTCTACGCCTACGAGTACAAGAGGGCGCCCAAGTACTGGGCCCTCGTCGCCGAGACCGAGGCCGCCGACTACCTGAAGCCTGGAGTGGCCCTCAGGGTCGGGAGGGGGAGGAGCAGGGCGCCTGGAGCCCTCAGGGTCGAGAAGGTGGTGGGCGTCAAGGCCGAGGAGCTCGCGGGCCCGGGCGTCGGCTACTGCATCACGCCGTGCGTCCCGAGGCTTTTCGGCCGCGAGGTGTTCCAGGCTGGGGGCGCGCTGGGGTACTACGACATATACAACGCGTGGTTCACCGTGGACGGCGGCAGCGGGTTCAAGCCGGCGTTCCGCGTCCTCGCGGAGGGCGCGCTCGTGGAGGTCAGGGAGAGGGCTAGCGTGGACTTGAGGCCCGCGGGCCTCAACCTGATCCTGTCAATCGGAGACCTGTACGGGCTTCTGGGCGAGGTGGCGAGGCATGTGGGTTAGGCTGTACAAGTTCACGTTCAGGGCAGAGCCGCTCAGGGTCGGCGCCGGCGTGGACGGCAGCAGGCTGCTACAGCTGGCCTACAGCTACGGGGACGGGAAACCCACGCCCGTCGTCCCGTTCTCGACGTGGAAGGGCGTCTTCAGGAGGGTCTCGGAGTGGGTCATGTACTCGGACGCTAGCCTGGGGAGGGTTCTGGAGGAGCACGGGTGCAACCACGACCTCAGGAAGTGCGGGCTCGACGGGGAGCCCTGCACGGACAAGCTCCGGGATCTCTACAGGAAGTACAGCGAGTGCGTCGACGCCTGGAGCAGGGGCGGGCGCGAGGAGGATGCCTGCCTGGAGGTCGAGCCAGAGGTGCTCCACAACGTGAACATCGCCTCGAAGGTGGACGAGCGGGACTTCTGCCTGACGGCGCGCGGCGTCGAGTCGGCCCTCCAGTGCCCCGTGTGCAGGCTGTACGGGAGCCCCTACTTCGCCTCGGCAGTCACGTTCAGCGACTCCCTTCTGCGAGGGCTGCTCAGGGCGGTGACGCACGTGGCGATAGACAGGAAGACCAGGATCCAGCGCGAGGACATGCTCTACATTGAGGAGCTCGCCGAGCCCGAGGAGCCCCGCGAAGTACAGGTCTACGCCGTGCTACGGGAAGCCTTCCCGGATCCCAAGCCCCTCGAGGTGTGGACGCAGACGCTGAGAGTCCTCGCCGAGGTCGGCGTCTTCGTGGGCGGCGGCAAGTCGAGGGGCCACGGCTACGTCCAGCTAGACCCCGAGAAGAGCCTCGAGGCCAGGCTGAGGCCCGGGGAGGGGCCGGCCTGGAGGAAGCTCTCCCTGTAGCCAAAAATTTCTCTCTCCCGTTACAAACCAGGGAGGCTTTCCTTTCCATCGTCTCTTGACTTCTGGCGCAGTGCGGGGTCTGACAGCGGTCTAGACGATGCTGGGCTTTCTATTATCGTTCACAACGACAGTAAAACTTAATTTATAAGGCAGGCTGTTCCCAGGGAAGCCTCCCGGGGGAAAGGATAAGTACCCCGGATCCCCCCACTCTAGAGAATAAAGTTTAGGCCTGGCCCTCCAGCCAGCGCACTCTTACCCTGCCGAAGCCGAGGGCCCTCGACTGCCCCACCCCCGTGGTCTCCGCGAGGCTGAGGGCCGCGGCTATGAGCGGGGCGTCTCTGGAGCCGTGTATCGCGTAGACCGCCGTGCCCACGAAGGCCGGAACCACCCTGCCCTCGCCTATGTCGACTAGCACGGGCCTGTAGCGGGGCGCCCCCACGGCCTCCACGGTCTTCGCGACCGTGTCGCTGGCGGCTCTCGTGTCGACCCCGGTGATCCTCGAGTATGTCCTGAGGGCGCTCAGCACCACCCTGGCGGGGGACGGGTAGAGGACGTCTCTGCCGTAGAACATGAGGATCGCTGGGGACAGGAACTCGACCTCCGCGGCGACCCCCTCTCTGGGCACCTCCCGGGGCCGGGGCGGCTCGGACTGCCTCACGGACACGTCGACTACCCGGAACTCCCCGCTGGGCAGCGAGACCGACATGTCCCTGGCTATCGAGAAGATGTAGTCGGAGGCGAGTTTCTCCGAGTAGAAGTGCGCCGTGACCGTGAGAGGAGTCCCAGCCCTCACCTCGTACACCCTGGGCGCCCCCCGCCTGGACAGGAGGCCCGTGAGCAGGTAGCCGCCGGCCCCGTCGACGGCGAGGGGCTCCACGGAGAACTCCTTCTCGGCCTTCTTCGGGAAGTCGACCCCGCTCCTGTGGAGGAACTCGTAGACGACCTTGAGGGAGAAGCTCCCGCTCCACGTCACTATTGGCGTGTCCTGCATGGCCACGAGCCTCACGGAGACGCTGTAGAGCCTCGGCCTCCCCGCCATCCAGACCAATACACCTTGCGCGCCCGCCTATAAATCGCTTAGCCCGCAACCGGGGCTGAAAAACTTGCACGATATCCCCTGGCCCCGGAGTAAGGAGTACAGGAGGTTGCGGGGCACTGTTGCAAATTCACTTTCACCGTTTTCTTCGACAGGGTTAATAGTTCAATCCCTGAAACCGGTTTCAGGAGGTGAAAACTACCGTGCCCGCGGCCCCAGTAGCGTACGCCTTCAGGCTAGAGGCGGCGTTCAAGGCCTGCCTCGAGGCTTCCGTCGACAAGGGCTATTTCACGCCCTCAGAGCTGGCGGCCAGGATGGGAGTCAGCGAGAGGATGGCTCGCTACTACCTGATAGATCTCATATCCCTGGGAGCCGTCGAGTACGCTGGCGGCGGGAGGTACAGGATAGCGGAGAACGCCTCTAAGGCCCTCCTGAGGGCGGAGGTCTTCGGCTCGGAGTTCCTGCTCGAGGAGGCCGTGGCCGAGGCCCTCGCAGGGAGCCCGGAGGCTGCCGAGGCCATGCTGGAGAGGGTTTACAGGCTCAGGAAGAGGATCGAGGCCCTCGGGGACAGAGGGACCCTGCGGAGGGCCCTGGAGGGGCTCGCAGGCGTTGTGCTCGAGAGCGAGAAGGCGATCTACTCTGCGAGGGACGTCGAGCCTCTAAGACCCCTGCACATCGCCGGCGCGTCATACGAGTCCCTGCTACGCAGCTACGTGGTGGCCGGCGGGGTCGTCTTGGCGGCTGCCTACCTGGGCTCCTGCGTCGCCTCGCTGAAGCTCGACGAGGAGGGGCAAGTCGAGAGCGTGAGGTACGTCAGGAGGCCGGATCTGAAGAGCTTCAGGGGCTCCCAGCCCTTCGACGAGGGGGTGCTCGAGCTCGCGCTCGAGAGGCCCGAGCTTCTGGCCGCCGGGAGGAAGCTCGCGGCCAGGTTCATAGTCTCGAGGATGACGTTCGAGGCCCTGGCAGACGTCGTCAGGTCGGACGGCGTGGAGCTCGCGCTCGTTGGAGGCAGCCTCCTGCCGCACGGCTTCCTGGTCTGGGCCAGCAGGGAGCTCCAAACGCTTAGGGAAAGCATGGAGAACTCTTTCCTGGAACTGCTAGAGGCGGCGGAGGCGAGGGGCGTCACGCTCGTCGGCGTTGTCCCCGCGAGCAGGGACAGCAGGTTTTTCGCGGCGGTGAGCGAGAGGCTCGGCGCCGGGCTATCGGGGGTCAGCGACCTGGCCTTCCTCAGCTACGTGCTCGACCCCTGGGAGTACACAGCCCCCATGAGAGTCGAGAAAGAGAGGGGTAGAGAAGTTAGAAACTGGTACGAGTTCTACTGGAAGGTCGGGAGCAGGCTCCTCAAGATAGAGTACGTGACGTGGGGAGACCCCCTCCTCGTACAGGAGAACATAGTCCGGGCGCTGAAGGGCAACTTCTACGCCAGCGGCGAGCCCGTCGGCGTGAGGGAGGCCAGGGCCGAGGCGTCGAAGCTCGTGAGGCTCCTAGAGGCGATGTTCAGGGGGGCCCTGGAGGTGGTGATCCGTGGAGAAGGTCGGGGTAGTCATTAGCAGGACGCCCCCGACAGAGCTGGCCTTCGAGTTCGAAGTACTGGAGCCCGGGGCCATCGCCACGGGGGACTTCGTCGAAGTCCCCGTAGAACGCGGGGCGCTGCTGGCCAGAGTCGCGGGGATGCAGGCGGTGAACGCCGCGTTCAGCGAACTGGGGGTCGTGACAGAGGCGAGCGAGTACGGCCTCAGGCTACCCAGCGCCGCCCTGCTCTCCTCCGAAGTGCACGTGGCAAGGGCGAGGGCCCTCGAGGTCATAACGGAAGACGGGGAGCTGGCACCGCCCCTGCACCCCCCGAGCCCCGGCACGCCGGTCTACAAGGCCTCAAGAGAGTCTATAAGCAGGCTCCTGGGCTTCAGGGAGGGGGGCGTCTGGCTGGGCGAGGTCTGGCACTCCGGCGTGGACGCCCTCCTGGATCCCGAGAGCCTCGTGTGCCACCACGTCGCAGTCGTCGGGGCGACAGGGTCGGGCAAGTCCCACACGCTCGGCGTCCTGTCTGAAGAACTGCTAGAGCACGGATACCCGGTCGTGGTGGTCGATGTCCACGGGGAGTACGGCTTCCTCGCGGAGGAGGGCTACAGGGCGAGAGCCCTGAAGCTCACGGGAGTATCTCTCAAGCCCGGCTTGCTGAGCCCGGACGCCGTGGCCGAGGCTACCGAGATGACTGAGGTTCAGCGGGATCTGCTACACCTCGCCTACGACGGGCTTGAAGGAGTAGAGCTCGGGGACGTTATCGAGAGCGTCGAGAGAGTGGCCCGGGAGTACGGCTTCCGCAGGGAGACGGTGGTGGGAGTCATAAGGAGGCTCAAGACGCTCAAGTCCATGGGCGTCTTCGCGGGCAGCGAGGGCGGTGTACCGCCAGAGGAGCTCGTGGAGGAGGGTAGCGCCACGGTACTCGAGGTAGGGCTGGGCCTTCCGGAGAGGGCGGTGAACGCCCTCGTGGGTACCGTAGTGTGGCTCCTCTTCGAGGCGAGGAGAAGCGGCGCCGTGCCTGGATTTGCCCTCGTAGTGGACGAGGCGCAGAGGTTCCTGCCGCAGGAGGAGGACACCTTCTCGAGGAGGGCTCTTAGAGTCTTGGCAAGGGAGGGCAGGAAGTTCAGAACCGGGATCATGGTGGCGAGCCAGCGCGTCGTGGGCCTGGACAAGGACGTCCTGAGCCAGAGCGGGACGAAGGTCGTCCTTAGGATGGACAGCGTCACGGACTTGTCGATGCTCAAGCTCCTCCTCGGCCAGAGCGCCAGGCTCGTCCCCCACCTCCCCCGGGGGGTAGCGATCGTCGCCGGAGTCACGGTGAGGTACCCGGTGATGGTCAAGGTGAGGGGCAGGAAGTCCTAGGGCATCAGCTGCCTGCACAAGCGCCTGTAGTAGCAGTAGCCGCACTTCCAGCTCTGGACGCGCGGGGGTGGCTCCGGGGACGCCAGGCTCCGCCTCATGCTGCTCGCGAGGGACACGACATAGCTCCTGAGCGCCGGAGTCACCCTGACCTCGACGCGCCCCTCCGAGCCGAGGACTATAACTGCGTCGGCCGTCGCCTTGAGCGTCTCCTCCGCTAGCAGCGCGTAGGCCACGGCCTGCACCAGCACGTGCCTCGCCCTCCCGAAGAGGGATCTCCTCGTAACCCTAGTTAGCGCCTTCGCCTCAACCACCCTCACTAGCCCCCCTCTCTTCAGTACTGCATCCGCGAAGCCGTGGAGGCCTAGCGCCCTGCTCTTCACGTAGACGCTCCTGTACGCCTCCCAGCCGTCCGGAACCTCGAAGTCCGGAGCACCCAGCTCCGATGCTACGAGCATGGACGGCGTGGCGTACTCCCCGCCCACCCTGAACTGGAAGTACGCGTACCTGGGGCAGTAGGCGTACTCCTTGAGCAGCACGACGGGCAGCAAGTCAAGCTCCTCCAGGCTATACAACGACACGGGCCACACCCGCGAGCGGGGCCATGGGCCTCCCCGCGACTAGCGCCCGCTCAAAGCTCTCGTCGGGGACGACGAAGATTATAACGCTGTCGCCCTCGCCCCTCACGTAGCGCTGGATGAACCTGTACACGTCCTTCGCGTGCCCGTAGCCGCCCCTCCCCACGAAGGCGCTGCGCTGAACTCTCGTCAGGCCGAGCCCCAGGAGGCGGGACGCGAGCCTCTGCCTGTCGCCGTTGTCGCTTATGTCGTAGACAACTACGAGCCTCATCAGAACCTCGCCCTGAAGCCGACGTACTCCTGGAGCTCGCCCCTGAGGTACCTGGCGAGCTCCGAGGCCTTCCTCACAATGACGTCGTCGACTGTGGCCTTGCCGTTGAGGTACGGCACCTCCTTCTCCAGGGCCCTCATGACTACCTGCGCGACCCTCCTCCTGGACTCCCTATCCATCACCCCGTTCGAGACGGAGACGTCGGGCCTAGCGAACACGAGGGCCTTGTCCACCACAGGCCTGAACTGCTCTATGAAGTCGTAAACGAGCGTCCTTTGGCCGCTCTTCATCGAGTGCATGAAGCCAGCGTAGGGGTCGAGCCCCACTAGCAGCAGCGCCCTCTCGCACCTCGCGTAGAGCACCCCGTAGCCGTAGTTCAACGCCATGTTGAACGGATCCAGGCCCTGGGGGTCTCTCCCCGTGAAGCCGTAGCCGCTGTCCTCGAGGAGCTTCGCTACAGCCCCCCAGTAGATCCTGGCCGCGTGGGCTTCGAGCTCCCTCAGCTCCAGCGGGTCAGGCCTGGCGCGCCTTATGTCGTCCGCTACCCTCTCCACGTTCTCTGCCTCCAACGCGTAGTAGTCGTCGCGCCTGGATCTGGCCGCGTACCTCAGCACGCTCGCCTGGTTCCTGACTTTCGCCTCCAGGATGCTCTTGGCAGCCCTGAGCCCCCTGCCGTCGAGTATAGCCTGGTACTGCGCGACCCTGGTAGCAGCGGTCTTGTTGATTATAGGCGGGTAGACCCTGGCCACAGGCATCCCGTGGGGGCCGAGGACGGTCAAGTCGATGCCCCTAGCAGCGAGCGCCTGCAGAGCTGCAGTAGTAATGCTAGCGGCCCTAGTCGCGACGACTACGGAGTCGTAGGTCGCGGAGCCCAGCTCCACTACGTCCCCGTCATGCGTCCTCAGCACGACCCTGCCCTTCTCGACCTTTATCCTGCAAGGCTTAGACACGAAGAGCAGCATGGCACACCCCCCTCCAGGGGCACCAATCGGGACAGGACTCGGCCACGCCAGGATCCTCCCCCGACTCAACTATCCTGGCCACGGCGTCCCTGGCCTCCAGGAACCGCGACCTGACCCGGTCGTCCAGGATCACCGCGCGCCACAGGAGCCTGCCGCCCGCGTACTGCACGACGACCCCGTAGTTGACCGGGTTGTTCGACGCCGCCTCCACCGCCATCGCGTAGGCGGCGACAGCGAGCTCCTTCCTTTCGAGGCCGTTGCCGTAGACGAAGTCCACCGGAACCCCCGCGACGAGCAGGTCAGGCCTGACGACGTCCGAGAGGCCCACGGGGCCGCCCGGCACCTCCGGCTCGACTGCCACGGGCAGCCTGGCCCCGCCCACGCCCCACGCCATGGCTAGGGCCGAGCTCGCGTCGAAGACCCTCGAGGCGGCACTCCTCAGCTCCCGGGGAGCCCCCCGCAGGAGCCTGGCCTTCGCCCCCGCGAGCCTCTCCAGGCTCGGGCCAGCCCTGAGGACGACCCTGAAGGGCTCCAGGAAGGCCTCGTGGAAGACCCTCCCGGCGAGTAGCACGCCGTCACTCGCGGGCTTCAAGCCTCTCACCCTCCTCAGGTAGACGTCGCGCTTCGACGGGCAGGGGGACGAGACTTCGCTTACTGTGGGCATGAAGCCACGCCTGGGGCCGACGAGCTCGAGCCTCCACCCCCTGAGCTCGACTACTAGATCCCCGGCTACAACGCCTCTAACTCTCTCTAGCACAGGTGCTGGAAACATATTACTCATTTGAAATCTATTTCAAGAAATACAAATAAATATTTCTCCAAGGAAGAACCCAGGGGACAAAGAGCAATATTTCAGAGAGGAATTTATGAAACCCCACCGAGAATTGATAAACACTATTTTCCACAGTGAAAATCCTCCGACTATTTATCCCTTTCTCTGGGAGTGTTCCCGTGGAACAATCCAGTGCTACTTTATAAATCAATTTTCATTAAAGTTGTGAACACTTAAAATAGAGGGAGGGTTTGGTTTCACAACCACAGGAAGAAATTTGCTTATCAAGCCGTGTGCACAGAGGAAGAGAGTAGAGACCACAAGAGAACCTTTAAATAACCCCACACCCACTACTCAACAGAAGAAGTCAAGAGACAATAGAAAGTAATTCGTAGCCGCGAATTATTAAATAACATCCACGAGAAAGGAAGAAGTCAAGAGACAATAGAAAGAGTGACGGTCACTGTAATAACGCGTCCGTCCACACTGATCCCACGAAGAAGTCAAGAGACAATAGAAAGCCTTCTCACTTTGTTGAGATCAACGAGTATGCGTTCAAAATTATGAAGAAGTCAAGAGACAATAGAAAGAAAGCGGGGCTCGGGGGGAGGGACTACGCCCTCCCTGTGAGCGAAGAAGTCAAGAGACAATAGAAAGTCCTCTAATTTCTCCGCGTCCACCATCGCGCGCTCGAAGAAGAAGTCAAGAGACAATAGAAAGTCTATGACGCGTGGCAGCACTGTCCTATACGGTATCTCCAGTGGAAGAAGTCAAGAGACAATAGAAAGTAAAACCTGTAGAGTTTCCAATGTAGCCCGAAGAGGGCCCCGAGAAGAAGTCAAGAGACAATAGAAAGCAGTATTCGTAGGTAGCAGTGGTGTTTCCCCGTGTTTCCCCGGAAGAAGTCAAGAGACAATAGAAAGTTGCTCTACTATTACCTCACCTCCATCGACGCCAGAGAGGGAGAAGAAGTCAAGAGACAATAGAAAGAGTTGGCAGCAATGAAAGTAGCAGAACTAAGAAGTCCCTGTCGTTCTCGGGAAGAAGTCAAGAGACAATAGAAAGTAACATGAAGGCAAGGATGACAGTATTTCGGAGTGACGTTTATGAAGAAGTCAAGAGACAATAGAAAGGCCGAAGACTTCCGTCACCCACGTGTAGCGGTTGCGCCTGGAAGAAGTCAAGAGACAATAGAAAGCCCAGGTAGTACTCAATGATCGCCTTGTTAAACTCATCTGCCCACTTTATCGAAGAAGTCAAGAGACAATAGAAAGGATGAGCTTGTCACGCCAGTAAGGCATCACGTCTAAGCTCTTTGAAGAAGTCAAGAGACAATAGAAAGACAAAATGACTGTAACTACTCCCCTTTTCATCATGGTGGAAGAAGTCAAGAGACAATAGAAAGTGCTTTTCCTTTCCGTAGCTCCAGGGCTACTTCCTCAAGAAGAAGTCAAGAGACAATAGAAAGTTATCTGTGACGTTATGTACCGGTGTCCCCGTAACCCGTGAAGAAGTCAAGAGACAATAGAAAGTCCCATGTCCTGAAGGTAAAGAACAGGCCGATCCCATACCTGGAAGAAGTCAAGAGACAATAGAAAGCTGGAGCTCTCCCAGCGCCCCTTCGACTACATCGAGGCCATAGAAAGAAGAAGTCAAGAGACAATAGAAAGCCTAAAGGACAGCGAAGTCCTGCACCGGGGGCATTTAAGAAGAAGTCAAGAGACAATAGAAAGCAAGAGTAGTTCAAGGTCTTCCTTGGAGATTATCCCCCGAAGAAGTCAAGAGACAATAGAAAGAGGATGTGGCGAGGCGCCTGGCCTCGATACTAGAAGAGCTGAAGAAGTCAAGAGACAATAGAAAGAATAATCGCTTTATTGAAGCTGTCTGCCCACTTGATCAGAAGAAGTCAAGAGACAATAGAAAGTGCCCTCAACTCCTCCGGCCGTATCTCCTCCACTCTATACCGAAGAAGTCAAGAGACAATAGAAAGATGTTTTCAAGGTCTCATGGACAAGCGGGGGTACGGGGTATTCGAAGAAGTCAAGAGACAATAGAAAGGAGGCCAACCTTACGCCACGTCTTATCGCCAATGACAAGGTAGAAGAAGTCAAGAGACAATAGAAAGGCCGAGGTTAGAAAGATGCTTGAGAGAGCATTTCTGGAGGGAAGAAGTCAAGAGACAATAGAAAGTGTAATATCCCCAGACCAAATGATGGCGATAATTACAGATGGTGAAGAAGTCAAGAGACAATAGAAAGTTGCACCTTGGACACCTCGTGTCTTTCTTCCTCCCAGTATGAAGAAGTCAAGAGACAATAGAAAGGTACACTCCCCGTACACCACTCTGTACACTTCCCTGTACACTTGAAGAAGTCAAGAGACAATAGAAAGCATTCCCCACTCTCCGCAACGCCTCAAAGACCTCACTACCGAAGAAGTCAAGAGACAATAGAAAGCGCGAGTGCTCGCTCCCATGCGCCAGAGTCGATTGCTTCTAGAAGAAGTCAAGAGACAATAGAAAGTGGGTTCTCGCGCTCGCGGTAGCGGCCCCCCTGGCGGTCTCCCGAAGAAGTCAAGAGACAATAGAAAGATCTTCTCTGCATTGTACATCGCCCGCTCGAAGAGGGAAGAAGTCAAGAGACAATAGAAAGGAGAGGTACGGGTTTAGGATAAAGAAGTTCTTCGTAGAGAAGAAGTCAAGAGACAATAGAAAGCATAGCTCCCTTGATTATCCTGACGTCTTGTAAGAAAACCTGGAAGAAGTCAAGAGACAATAGAAAGTGACAAGACAGACGCCCGCTTGATCCTAGATTTAAGCACGAAGAAGAAGTCAAGAGACAATAGAAAGATTGAGGGAGTGCGTAACACTATTATCCAGGTAGTTAACGCGAAGAAGTCAAGAGACAATAGAAAGTGTGGGAGAAACTGAGAGGCCTCGCAGAATGGATGTTCTCGAAGAAGTCAAGAGACAATAGAAAGTAAGCCACTGGTAGAGTCGGTTAAAGAAAATGTAGCTGGCCGAAGAAGTCAAGAGACAATAGAAAGCAGAAATTGGTCTCAGCTAGTAAAGCTGTATAGGTAGAGAAGAAGTCAAGAGACAATAGAAAGAGGGAAGCCGTGAAAACGCTCGGGCCGTGCTGGAACTTTATGAAGAAGTCAAGAGACAATAGAAAGTTTTACCCGGGGCGTTTTGAAAACAGGGCTAGGGCCCACGTATTTTGAAGAAGTCAAGAGACAATAGAAAGTGTAAGCGAAGGGCAGAGCCAGCCGGGGTGCTCGTAGTATGAAGAAGTCAAGAGACAATAGAAAGCTAGTCACCTTGCGAGATGGTTACACTAGCCCGAATGCTGAAGAAGTCAAGAGACAATAGAAAGGTTCTGTCATTTTGCTTTCACCAACATAATAATATCCCTGAAGAAGTCAAGAGACAATAGAAAGAAGTACACCTCTGTACTGTCAACCCCCCTCTTTACCCTGAAGAAGTCAAGAGACAATAGAAAGGAGTGGGTGAAGACGAGTGATCGCCGTACCTCCAGTGGCTTGAAGAAGAAGAAGTCAAGAGACAATAGAAAGCTCTATGCCGACGGAGTAAGTCCACGCAGCCCTCTGTAGAAGAAGTCAAGAGACAATAGAAAGTCGTGTCAAATGATTTTGTATATGTTTACATGCGTTGAGGATGAAGAAGTCAAGAGACAATAGAAAGTTGGATGTCAACAGCATGTATCCATACGTGATGGCGAATTAGAAGAAGTCAAGAGACAATAGAAAGTGCGGTGCGTACGACGTCCCAGGCCTCCTCCGGGTGATAGAGAAGAAGTCAAGAGACAATAGAAAGGTTGCTCCCCCACCTCTATGGTTATAGCCTTCTTCCCCTTCTGAAGAAGTCAAGAGACAATAGAAAGCGAGAGTTACTACAGGCGGAGGTTCGGCGTCTCTGGCAAAGAAGTCAAGAGACAATAGAAAGCTGCTGCCAGGAGGTCTATGGTGGAGA
This sequence comes from Infirmifilum lucidum, assembly GCF_014876775.1. Taxonomy (NCBI): domain Archaea; kingdom Thermoproteati; phylum Thermoproteota; class Thermoprotei; order Thermofilales; family Thermofilaceae; genus Infirmifilum; species Infirmifilum lucidum. The sequence continues at coordinate 1,553,235 of NZ_CP062310.1, forward strand.
GGAGGTCTTGGAGGAGGAAGAAGTCAAGAGACAATAGAAAGGACGCGCTTGACCAGCTCTACGGCGGCTTTGGCTCGAGGAAGAAGTCAAGAGACAATAGAAAGCTATACCCCAAACCCTGCTCCCTGAGTATGTCCAAGATTTCGAAGAAGTCAAGAGACAATAGAAAGGTTGTTGACAAGACGTGGTACTGCAGAGTTCTCTGGGAACCAGAAGAAGTCAAGAGACAATAGAAAGTACTGCACGGGCCTAGACGACGCTACCCTCGGGCCCGAAGAAGTCAAGAGACAATAGAAAGATAGTTATTTTATAGGAGCAGGGGGGGCCGCTGGGAATGAATTAAGAAGAAGTCAAGAGACAATAGAAAGGACATCAATAACCACAAAGCGGTTCAGCAACGGTTCTGGGAGTGGAAGAAGTCAAGAGACAATAGAAAGTGTAACATTCCCCGCTTTCCCGAGAGCGGCCTTGACGGCAGAAGAAGTCAAGAGACAATAGAAAGTTTCCCCGGGAAAGAGAGGGAAAAAGAAAAAGAAAAAAAAAAGAAGAAGTCAAGAGACAATAGAAAGCCTCCCCCGGCTCCACAGACACTCTGGAGAACGCGGCGAGGGAAGAAGTCAAGAGACAATAGAAAGGCGGGCGGCATAGAGATCCCGTACAGCCCGACGCCACGCGTGGGAAGAAGTCAAGAGACAATAGAAAGGCCTCCGCGAGGGCCCCGAGACTGTCACGGGGGGCAGGTATGAAGAAGTCAAGAGACAATAGAAAGCCTGGGCCATCTCCGGCCTCACCACTGTTATTATATCCCTCGAAGAAGTCAAGAGACAATAGAAAGTCCTCGTGGAGGAGAGGTAAACAACTGCTGACAGAGAGCGGAAGAAGTCAAGAGACAATAGAAAGTGGGAACAGTCCGTCGTCGCTGGCGAAGACGAAAGCCGTGAAGAAGTCAAGAGACAATAGAAAGTCCAGGTACGCGGCCAGTTCGTTGATTATTTCGATGATGTTGAAGAAGTCAAGAGACAATAGAAAGTGGCTAGCCTCGCCGCCGAGCCGCTACCACCGGATCCTTACTGAAGAAGTCAAGAGACAATAGAAAGTAACAAAGTTCCTATAGAATCCATCGGTATCTCCTCTGCTAGAAGAAGTCGAGAGACAATAGAAAGATCACCGACAACAACCACAAATCCACATAAAAAACTGAAGAAGTCGAGAGACAATAGAAAGGCCTGTGTACCCGGCCTGATAAACACTTCCCCGAATAACCTGAAGAAGTCAAGAGACAATAGAAAGTTCGAATTCATCTTGGTTGAAATCGAAAGTGAATTTTGAAGAAGTCAAGAGACAATAGAAAGGAGTGGCAGTGACATTATTAAGTCGACCAAATCAGAGGAAGAAGTCAAGAGACAATAGAAAGGCCCACGTGCGCCTAAAACATTTAAATAACTCTTTTTGAAGAAGTCAAGAGACAATAGAAAGCACGAGTCCCGGGACTTTCCCTGCCTCCTTTAATTTAATGAACTCCGAAGAAGTCAAGAGACAATAGAAAGCGTGATACTGATTGTCTGAATTACTTGCTGTGCTACGGCAGAAGAAGTCAAGAGACAATAGAAAGGCTTCAGAGGCCGGGCCTCCCCTCCCTCGAGGCCCTCAGCAGGAAGAAGTCAAGAGACAATAGAAAGTTTCGCAATGAAAGGCGATATGGCCCAATAACTGGCCCGCCAGAAGAAGTCAAGAGACAATAGAAAGCATGTTGGGATCGTAGTGTACGTCGAAGGCTGCCAGGGGAAGAAGTCAAGAGACAATAGAAAGCCGGCTCTGGGGCAAACAACTGTTTTAATAACTTTAAAAAGAAGAAGTCAAGAGACAATAGAAAGACTCCACGACAGCCGACCTACGCCTCCTACGGCGCCGCGGCGAAGAAGTCAAGAGACAATAGAAAGGAAAGAAGGCGTGCATGTACACTGCCTCTGTCTTCCCGGAAGAAGTCAAGAGACAATAGAAAGTACCAATTTTTGTGGTCTCGACGGCCTCTTCAAGGAGGAAGAAGAAGTCAAGAGACAATAGAAAGTTCCTCGGAGAAGGACAAGACAGTGTCTGGGACACGAGGAAGAAGTCAAGAGACAATAGAAAGTCTTATAATTAACGATGAAAAAGCGCAGTTGTTCCTTTTGAAGAAGTCAAGAGACAATAGAAAGTGCAAAAATTTTCCCGCGGCTATCAATTAACATTCTCGCGAGAAGAAGTCAAGAGACAATAGAAAGGGAAGGCCTATGTCGAGCTAGTCTTCCAGCGCCCGGACGGAAGAAGTCAAGAGACAATAGAAAGCCATGCTGCAGGCCACCGGCATGCACCCCGCGCTGGTTCGAAGAAGTCAAGAGACAATAGAAAGTTACCCCCGTAAGCCACGAGGACGTACGTCCCGTTCGGCACGGAAGAAGTCAAGAGACAATAGAAAGCATGGAGACTGCTCACCTCCTCTCCTCGTGGAGGAGAGAACAAGAAGAAGTCAAGAGACAATAGAAAGTCGAGAGCAGGGCCATGGCCGCGCCCGCCGCAGCGGCTGACGAAGAAGTCAAGAGACAATAGAAAGGACAAGCCAGCGAATCAATGTCTCATTGATGCGCTCTGGAACCTTGGGAAGAAGTCAAGAGACAATAGAAAGCCTGGAACGCCTTCCCGGCCTGCGCCAAGGAGACAAGCGGAAGAAGTCAAGAGACAATAGAAAGGGGTGTGTCGGCCTCGGCCAGGGTCACCTGGGAGACGTTGAGGGAAGAAGTCAAGAGACAATAGAAAGATAGACTCCGGCTTGCCCGCCGCGAACTATACACTCGACGGAAGAAGTCAAGAGACAATAGAAAGTTTCCCATAATTTATGATGGTTTTTTCTCTGTTTCATGCTAGAGAGAAGAAGTCAAGAGACAATAGAAAGCCCAGGAGTAAGGTGGTCTTGGTTCCCACTTTCGTCTGAGAAGGAAGAAGTCAAGAGACAATAGAAAGGCAGGCCTCGTACTGCGCCGCTGGAACACCTGGGAGAAGAAGAAGTCAAGAGACAATAGAAAGGGTGTATTCGTAAATGATTCGTGGCTTGCATTAGACATTTTGGAAGAAGTCAAGAGACAATAGAAAGTTCGAACCTCCACACCCCGTGGAGACGGTCGTAGACGTACCGAAGAAGTCAAGAGACAATAGAAAGACGCCAGCTCGGTCGCCGGCGCCGGCTTCAGTTCAGTGAGAAGAAGTCAAGAGACAATAGAAAGTGTTAAAGTATACATTCACATCATCAACTGCATTCTTGAGAAGAAGTCAAGAGACAATAGAAAGGTTGACGTAATAAACGCCCTGAACTGTCACCACCTTAAGAAAATGAAGAAGTCAAGAAGACAATAGAAAGGAGCACGTTGAGCGCATGAAAAGACTCGGGGAGATGCCGCTGAAGAAGTCAAGAGACAATAGAAAGCCATGAGGGCGCGGAGAGGCGTTACGCGTACTAAGACGCCGGAGACAATTGTGAAGAAGTCAAGAGACAATAGAAAGAGGAGGAGTTGTTTGGGCAATATCTCCTTTGGGCCATTGGAAGAAGTCAAGAGATGATAGAAATAGGCAATCCGGGGGCAAAGTAAAATAAAATAAATAGGATGGGAGGCTGTTTCTTGCCGTCCTGGCCTGTGTGGCCGGCGGTGGATAGGTATTTTTGCCTTCTCGCCGTTGTCTTCGGGGGTGGTGGGCTTGGGCAGGCTGTTCGTGATAACGCTCGGCTTCGACGAGAAGTTCGCGGTGCGCGCGCTGATGAGGCGTGGCGTGGGGTGGGATGACGGCGTGGTCGTGTTCGTGCCCCGGGAGGAGGTGAGGGACGAGAGGGCTGAGAGGGCCCTGGACGCCCTGAGGAAGATCGTGGAGGGCCTCGTGGGGGGCGGGCTGCGGGAGGTCGAGCTGGAGGTCGGGGATCTCGTCAGCGCTGTCTCCGCTGTCCGCTCCACTGTTCTCTCGTACGGCGCCTCGGAGGTCTACGGGAGCCTCGGAGGGGGGATGAGGGCCCTCGTCGTGGAAGTCCTGCTTGGGCTGCTGATGCTCGAGGGCGTCAGGGTCTACGTGGACATCGACCTGGAGAGCGGGAGGGGCTACGTGAGCGTGCCCCTCCACGTCTTCAAGGCCCCGAGGAGGGAGAGGTGGGCCTCAATCCTGAGGCTCCTGGAGGCCGGGGAGGGCGTGCGGGGCGTGGCGGCTAAGACGGGCCTCTCCCCGGCCACTGTGAGCCGGGAGGTCAGGGAGATGAGGGCTTTCGGCCTGGTGGACGACGAGCTGAGGGTCACGGAGGCCGGGCTCCTCTACTTGCGCGTGCACTCCTCCTGAGCCGCAGCCCCCTCGACCCCTTGAAACAGCCTCTCTTTCTGTTTCATTTTTTAAAAACAATTATACTATTGTTGCACTGTGTTTAGACTCTCAACGAAACAAAAGTTTTTTATAGGGGCTTTGGATATTATAATTATGGTGGCAAAAACCATGGGCACGGAGGTAAGTGGGTTGGAGGAGTTCGAGAGCATAGTCAGGGTGCTGCGGTTCTTCGCCGCTACGCGCAACTACAGCTTCCTGGACAGGATTGGAAACGCCCTCAACCCGGAGACTGTGGAGGTCGCGCTCCGAGATGCTCTGAGGACTTTCTCCTCGATCTACGACGCGTCGCCGGCCGACGAGAAGGGCCTCAAGTACTACGAGTACGAGGAGGGGAGGAGGATTCGCCTGCCCGCGAAGCCTAGCGAGGGCGAGGTCGCGGCCTTCCTCAGGGCGGTCTGGCAGGACGTCGGGGTGGCCAGGCGCGTGGCGATAATGGCCATGAGCGTCCCCGCTAGGGAGGAGAGGTGATGGGCGTGGTCACGTTCCTGAGCGTGGGCGTCAGGTTCGAGGCGAACGTCGAAGCCCTCAACATGGTCGAGGTCAGCGGGAACTACGCCAGGCACAGGAGGGTTCCCTACGTGATCACCGAGGGGGGCAGGCTGAAGGTCGTCTACGTCCCAGCGGTGAGCGGCGAGAGCATCGCGCACGGGTACCAAGTGGCCCTCGCGGAGGAGGCCAAGGCGCTCGGCCTGCCGGTCTGCTCCTACTGCTCTATCGGCGAGTTCCTCAAGTCCATGGACGAGGAGCACGCTGCCGAGAAGTTCGACGGGAAGGTTCCCAAGCTGAGCGGCAGGAGTAAGAAGGAGGAGCTGGTTAGCGTCGTGGGGGAGATAGAGTCGGGCATCGTCAGGAAGTGCGTGGTCGAGGACGTCGGGGGCTTCCTCTACGCCGGGAACCCGCCGGTGAAGAGGACTTCGCGCTTCATGGTCAGCTACGCCCTGCCCATAAAGTCCGTGGCCACCTACGCCACGCTCGAGCCCCAGCTACACGCGCGCCACGCGAGGACGGCGGGCGAGAGGAGGGAGGGGGCCGCCGAGCAGATGATCTATTACGTCGAGACGGGCACCGCGGTCTACGGCTTCACGTTCAACCTGGACTTCGCCGGGGTAGGCGTGAGCAGCTACAGCGGGCGCGCCCTCGTCGACGACGTCAAGAAGAGGCGGCTCGCCGCGGCCAGGGCACTCTACAGGGTGCTCTCCTCGCAAGGCTTCGGGGCCAAGCTCTCGCGGTTCCTGCCGGGCGGCGGCGCCGTCGCCATGGTCGCGACCCTGACGGAGAGGCCCTTCACTGTGACCTCGCCTATATACGACGGCTTCGCGGAGTCGACGAGGGAGAGGCTCGAGAGGGTCAAGGCGACTTTCGGCGAGAAGGGCTACTACTTCGAGATGGGCAAGGACGGCCTCAAGACCCCCGAGGACGTCCTCTCGGCCGTCATCGAGACGCTGAAGAAAGAGGGTACGATATAGGGGGTTTAAATTGGCCGGCTCTCTTTCTCTACGCTACGTCCTAGCCGAGGTGAGGCCGCACGGGGTAGTGTCCCTCAGAGTCCAGCCCCAGAGCAAGGCCAGGGCCAGCCTGAGGTACCCCTCCCTCACCTCGCTCTTGGGGGCCATCTCCTACCCGCTCGCCCGCGAGGACGGCAGAGAGGTTGTCGCCGCTGACGGCTCCGTCGAGCCCAGGAGCGCGGAGTTCAGGCGCCTCTTCGAGCACATTGCCGCGGAGGTCGTGGGCGAGGGCTACACTTACGGCTCGCTCTACAAGATCAACGAGTACTACAGGGGCAAGGCGCTGCAGGCCGTGAGCGCTCTCTCGAACACCTTCCTCTACGGCGAGCAGGACTACAGGATCCGGATCCTCTACGTCCTCGCCGGCGGCGTGGGCGAGGGGGAGGCGAGGCTTGTCGAGAGAGCGGCCTGGGGCATCTCGAGGCTGGGCTCCCGCGAGTCCGTGGTCAGCGTCGAAGGCGTCTCGTCCGGCACGGGCAGGGTGTACGAGTCGGACTCTGTAGAGACTACTTTCTCCTTCGAGGTGAGGGACGGCATGGCCATCAAGGGCTCCTACGAGCTCATAGCGTCCCCCGACTGGCGCTCCGGGCCTCTCAGCGACATTAGCCGGGCGGCTAGGAAGAGGGTCGCGTACCCAAGGGGGAGAGTGAGGGTCGAGGGCAAGGGCCTGAGGGTGTTCGAGTTCGAGGAGGGGGTGGCGATCCTGTGACTGTCTCCCTGACTACCGGTCTGTTCTCCGAGCTGGTCTCGCAGGGCCTGGCGTACCTCTACGTCTACAGCCTCTACGGCGTCCCCCTGGACGACCCCAGCGTGGATCAGCGGGTGGCCGACATCTTCGAGTACGTGGTAAAAGAGCTTGAAAGGGATAAGGAGTACCTGGCGAGTAGCGAGGTGGCCGGGCACTTCAAGTCGCACTACTTCGCGGGCGACAGGGGAGTCCTCCTGCGCTGGTACGGCGGCGGGGAGCAGCCTGCCCAGCACACCGAGCTCATGCTCTACGTGATGAAGGGGACTGCCGGGTTGCTTAGGCAGGGCCAGGTCTCCTTCGCGAAGAGCATGCAGGCCGTCAGCGGGCTGAGCTACGGCGTACCCTTCAAGGGCCTCATGGCAATTCCTCCGGCGATCATCAAGCAACCGGAGTTTTACGAGAAGCAGACGCTGTTCCTCAAGCCGACGAGCGGCCCCGACGCCGACATAGAGGTCGACCCCGTCTGGTTCGCCGTGCTGGCGCTGGGCTTCATGCTCGGCTTCGGCGGCTACTACGACGGCGCCTACCACGTGTTCACGAAGCCCGGCCTGCCCCCGACGCTCGAGGGAGTTTCCGCGGTGCCCCTGGACAAGCTTAAGGACATAGTCGACAGCTTAAGTACTCTCACGGCCGCCAGCAGGAGGGAGAGGCCTACGACCGTGTCGGAGGAGATATTCGCGCTCCAGCTGTCGATTGCCGTGGCCAAGTCCGAGCGCGCGCTGCCGCGCGAGGTCTTCCCGTTCTGCCTCTACGAGATCGAGTACATAGCGAACACCTACACTCTGACTAGGAGCGTCTTCGTGAACATCGAGCCCCTGGTAACCTACTTCGAGAAGTACTACGAGGTTCTGAGGAAGGAGGTTACCGGGCTGAGCAAGGAGGAGGCCCTCAAGCCCCTCAAGGCTGTCGTGGGTCTCGCGGCGCGGGAGCTGTCGGAGCGCTTCAAGCAGAGGGCTTCGAGGGAGGCGGGCGAGCCGCTGGCCTACCTATTCGTAAAGGACTTCTACAGGGCGGTGATGTCCGGTAACGCCAGGCTCCTGGAGGAGTCGCTCCTCAGGTTCCTGAGGGAGCTCGACGTCGCCCTGCACGCCAGGGAAGTGCCGAGGGAGTATAGAGACGATTTGCAGAGGTTCAGGGGAGAGCGCAACGTCAAGGCTATGGTGGAGGCCGTGCTCAGATAGAAGCCAAGAGGCGGTAGAAAGAGAGACGATGGAGGGGTGGTGGAATGGCGCCCGGGAACTTCCTGCTCGAGTCCTACAGGCTCGTCGAGAGGGCTGCCAGGCGGGAGGGCGACGCGAGGAGGCCGCTGCTCGAGCGCTTCTTCGAGGAGGCGGCCCGGCGCCTAGAGGAGTCGGGAGACGGTAGGAAGAGGGAGGGTAGGGCCTTCCTCGCTGTGGTCAACGCGCCCACGGGCTACGGGAAGACTAGCCTGAGCCTGGCCTCTGCGGCCGCGTCGGCCCTGGACGCAAGCCTCTTCCCCAAGGTGATACACGTGCTGCCGCTCAGGTCCATAGTGGAGGACGTGGCCGGGAGGGCTGGGGCCCTGCTCGGGCCGCACGCTGTCGGCGTGAAGATGATGGGGGTCAGCGTGGAAGTCTTCCACACCTACCCCCTGAACGTCACGACAGTCGACACCTTCACTTTCGACCTCCTGAAGCTGAATACGAAGAAGCTCAGGAGGATCAGGGCGGGGGAGGAGTTCGGCTACGACTTCCTGACGCAGGCCAGTATCCTGAACTCCCTGGTCGTGCTCGACGAGGCGCACTACGCGCTGGAGGAGGAGTACATGAGGGACGTGTTCTACCTCGTTCTCGATTTCCTCCTAAGCGTGAAGGTTCCCGTCGTCGTCATGACCGCTACCCTGTCGAGGGGCTACGAGGAGCTGTTGAGAGCCCTCGCCGAGTCCAGGGGCGTCGACTACTTCAGGCTCGAGCCCGATGCCAGCGACCCCTACGTGGTGGAGCAGGCCCGCAAGGACGTAAGGGTGGAGTTTATGAGCGAGGAGGAGGCGCTGGGTGCGGCCAGGAGTCAAGAGATAGTGGAGAGGGGGAGGGTGCTGGTCGTGGCCAACAACCCCTACAGGGCCACCTGCATCTTCGAGAGGCTCAGCAGGAGGGGCTTGAAAGCGCTACTCCTCCACGGCAAGATGACCCCGTCGCACAAGAAGAGGGTTCTCGGCCTAGTTGAGGAGATGGAGAGGCGCGGGGAGAGCTTCGTGCTCGTCGCCACGCAGGTCGTGGAGGCTGGCGTGGACGTGAGCTTCGACACCCTGGTTACGGATCCGGCGCCGGCGTACAGCCTCATCCAGAGGGCGGGGAGGGTTGCGAGGAGGCCGGCGGAGAGGAGCGGCAGGATCATAGTCGTCGAGGACGGCCCGGCAGAGCCCTACGACAGAGTGAAGGTCTTGAGAACCCTCGAGTGGCTCGAGGAGAATCGCGACGTTTTCAACCCGCGAGTTCCGGGCACGTACTCTGACTTGCTGGCCCGAGTCCACGGGAGCAGGTCAACCGAGGTTCTTCCGGGCAGCTCGAGGCTCAGCGGGGTCAAGCTCGAGCTCTTCGACCCCCTGAGCAGGAGCTTCGACGTCTTCGAGGAAGTAGTCGAGATTGTCAAGAGGGAGCCTTTCCTAAGAGAGTTCAACCTACCCGTAGAGGTGGGCGGGGAGACCGTCCTCCTCACCCCCCGCGAGGCCTACGACCTCTACGAGCGGGGGCTCCTCCGAGTAGGCGGTGACGGGCTCGAAGGGGAGGAGCCGGGGGACGGTAGAAAGGAAGGGATAGACTTCTACGAGCTGGCCAAGCAGGTGGCGCTCGGCAAGGATGTTAGACTGGAGTTCGCCGGCTCCTACGACCCCGTTAGGGGGCTGGCAGAGTGCCGGGCGATAGATGACGAGAAGGGGTCAAGAGACAACAGAAAGGGAAGGGGGAGTTAGCGGGTGAGGGGGGCGGGCGTGGAGTGCGCGGCATACTTCAAGGACGGCCAGCCGGTTCAGTCGATGAGGGAGCACGTGCTCGGGGGGCTCGGCTACATCGAGAGGAACTACCTCTCGCGCAACTACGGCGCGTACCTCTCGCGGCTAGCCAGGGCGGCGGGGCTCGGGGCCGACGAGGCGCTCGCCCGGAGGGCCCTCGTGGCGTCTTACGTGCTCCACGACGCCGGCAAGCTGCTGGAGTACTTCCAGAGGAGGCGCAAGGACTTCAGGGGGCACGAGTTTTTCTCGGCCGCTATCGTCGTGCGCTGCTGCGGGCTGGAGGGCCTGGAGCGCGCCGCGGCTATTGCCGTGCTGCTACACCACCACACAATGCAGCGCGACGTCGGCTACCGCGGGAGCAATATCAGGATGAGGGAGGAGTGCGCGGCGGAGCTGGAGCGGATCCTCGAGGAGCACGCCGGCATCCGGGCCGTGCTGCCGCGGGAGCTGAGCGTGCAGGAGGTCAAAAGGGTGAGTGAGGACTTGCTCAGTATCAAGTACGATGACTGGCCCCTGGTGAGGGTCGTCTACGCCATCCTGGAGCCCCTCACTCTCGCCGACCACTACGCGGCTAGGCTTAGGGGCGGTGAGGGGACTCTTCTGGGCGGCGAGGCCGAGAGGGTCGAGCGCGCCATCGCGTCGTTGCGGCTGAGCTTCTCCGCGACCGGGCTATCGCGGCCCTGACCGGGTACGGCTGGCCGAGGGCGGGGGGCTGGGCCAGTCCTGCCCAAAGCGAGGGAGAACTGGGAGTCGGAGTGCGGAAAGGCGTGAGAGAGGGCGTCGTGGAGGGGGCCGCCGGGAGGGCTCGGAGGGGCAGGCGGCTGGTTTTTGTCCCAGTATTGTCCCAAACGATCTCTGAAAATAAAGTAACGACGTGTTTTATTTTCATTTGTCCCAACCTATTTCAACGCATTTATGTAAAGTAAACCAGGACAGTTTGTGGAGGGCCGGGGGGCTTGGGCGGGCTGGCAGCTGCTGGCCACGGCCTGAAAGCTCTCCTGTGCTGGCCCATGCCGCGCTCGTGGCTGTGGTAGTCACTTTTTTTATCGTGGTTTTCCTCCTTGTCTTGTGATGATGGCGAGGGGCCACGTCGGGCTGGCTCTTGCGCTGTACTCCCTTTTCCTGGCCCTCTACCCCGGCAGGCTCTCCGACATGTACGTCTTCATCTTAATGATGGTGTACGTCGGCTTTGCCACGCTGCCGGACATCGACATAAGGCTGCTGGTAAAGCACAGGGGGGTCACGCACAGCCTGGTCGGCGCCGTGCTCTCGGGGCTCTTCGGCTTGGCGATAACGTACCCGGCTTACCCGAACCGCCTGGACTACGCGCTGGTCAGCTTCGCCGGGGGCTTCGCGGCGACGCTCACGCACATGCTCGGCGACGTGTTCACCTACAGCAAGTTCAAGCCGCTCTACCCGCTCTCCCACAAGGAGGTCGCCCTCGGGCTGTTCGCGTCATCCGACCCGAGGGTGAACAACATCCTCGCGAGGGCCGGGCTCTCGGCGTTCACTGTAGCGTTCATGCACAAGGCAATGGTCGACACCGGGGTGTACGAGAACATACCTCTAGGCGCAGCGTTGCTGTGGGCAGTAACGCTGGGTGCTGTAGGCGCAGTACTCTCCGGTCAGTCCCCCAGGGCTGTGTCCAGCAGGCTCTTGAAGGCAGTGGAGCTTGCGCCCAACCCCCCGACTGCCAGGCGCGCCCGGTCAGCAGACGACTACTTCAAGAGAGTGGACGACTACTACAGGAGCATTGAGAGGTCGTTGAACAACTACTATAGGAGTGTCGAGAGGTCGTTGAGCGATTACTATAGGAGCTTCGAGAGCTCGTTTAGCGGCTCTACAGGGGGCAGGAAGAGGAGGAAGAGAAAATAGGAGTATTTTCCCGTTTTCTTTTTCCTCAGCTTTCCGATAAGTATACAGGTGTTCTAGGGTGTGCTGGGCTTTAGCCTAGAACTTTTACGAGCAATCCTGCGGTTGTAGGGGCCCGTCGCCGTGGAGCGCGGGGGCTCAGGTGGGCCATTCCAGACGGGGGTGTTGCCGGGATCCTGGGGGCTGGCGCTAGCGAGTAACGGGCAGCAAGGCATATTTACCCGTTTTTAAAATGGAAACATAGTGGAGGCTTGCTTGTCCAGAATCTCTAACTGGATGAGTGCTGGAGCGATGAATGATTTAAAGCTATTAATTTTACAAACAATTACTCAAATACGTGTTCTCTTGTAAAAAGTAAAATGGCCATTGCAAACTAGCTTTAAAATGGAATTAAAAACTAGGATTTTATGATCAAAATGCAAAACTCTTATCAGCGAGGGCCTCTGCTAGAGCCACGATAAGCATGAAGGCGTTGGTGAGAGTACTACTGGAGCAGCTGAAGAGCCCCGCCATACTAGTCCCGCTCGTGCTACTAGTGCTCTCCGCGGCCACGGGCCTCGCAGACCCCAAGAACGACCCGTTTCCCACTCCCAACCAGGGGTAAGGCTTAAATTATCGTTTTCTTTTTTTGTCTTCGGATTCGGTTATGGGCTTTAGGGTTGACGTTGAGAGACTACTTTACGCCCTTCCATACTCCAGGACTCTGCGCGAGCTCGCGAGAAACTCGAAGGTATCGCACACGGCGGCTAGGCGCATTGTAAGAGAGCTGTCCACAGAAGGCGCGTTCAGGTTCGTTCCGGACGACTCCTTCTACGGCTTGACTAGGCTCGTGGCGTTCGTGGACAGGGTGCCAAGGAGGCTCCCCTTCACCACCACGGGCGTGAGGTCGCTAGTGTCTCAGGAAGGCATGCACACGCTGGTGATGGCATACCTGCCCGAGGCGCTGGCGGGCAAGTACGTCGAGAGCCTCTCGGAGGAGGCCGGCGTGCTGGAGTGGTTTGTCACGAGGGACTACGTGGCGTGGCTGCCGAGGCCCGAGTTGAGGGGTGTGTCGCCCGGGGAGTTTGACGGCCTCGTTGACAGGGCCCCGGAGTACATACCGCCGAGGACGAACCTCAGGCCTCTCGCTGTCCCGGATCAGATAGACCTTGTGCTGCTGTGGGGCAAGCTGCTGATGGGGCCTTTCGCGAGGCCGACGGAGATATACAGCAGGGCTTCCCGGGAGGAGGGGCTACCCGCGGTGTCCAAGCAGGTGCTGAGCTACCACTACAGGGCCCACGTGCAGCCCGGCTGGAGGTACAGCACGTACTTCAAGTACATCAGTAGCGAGGAGCTGCCGTTCGTGGCGTACTACGTGAGGGGCAGGGAGGCCGAGAGGGTTGCCAGGGCGCTGGCGCTGCTACCGAACCTCGGGATGTCCCTGATAGGGGACGGGAGGGCGCTGTACATGGGGCAGTTGCAGTGCAGGTACCATACGCTGTTTGCGGAGATACCGCAGTCGTACGGCGTGGAGGCTACGCTGATGTTCATGAAGCTAGATCTTCGCCTCGACGTGCCCAGGCTATGGCGCCTGCTCGACGCCGAGCATAGGAAGTGGCGCTGGGTCGAGGAGAAGGTCGAGGTCAGGGCCAGGCACTAAAACACCAATATATTATTTTATTTCTTAGGTTATTTTTGCTACTCCCTGGCTCGGCCTGGCGCTCTCCTCGGGCTCTCTTGGGCCCTGGCGGCCTGGGCTCCGTCTTCCCGGGGGTCTTGGAGCGAAGGCACCCGTAGGCGCCACCTGGCTTATCGCCGTGCGGCTCAGCCCCTCGAGGCCACTACCTATGCTCCTCGGGCGGGTTGGAGAAGTCGAGGCCGGTGTCGCTGAGCGCTACTCTAGCCATGAAGGCGTAGGGAGAGAAGCTTTGCTCGGCCCTGGTGCTGGGTGTGGGGTGCCTGCTGTCTGCCGCTCTTCTCCCAGCGCGCTACGCTTATCAGCCCCGCTCTCCAGTTCTAGCCGGGTTCGTATGGGCTCGGGCGGGCAGGGGAACGTGAGAGCCCACGTCTACGTCTCGGGCTTCGTGCAGGGCGTGGGCTTCCGCTACTCGATGCTGAGGGTGGCGAGGGCCGCGGGCGTGAGGGGCTGGGTCAGGAACCTCAGGGACGGGAGGGTTGAGGCAGTGCTGGAGGGCCCCGAGGACGCCGTCATGAGGGTCATCGAGTGGGCCCGCAGGGGCCCTCCGGGGGCCTGGGTTGAGAGAGTCGAGGTCGTCTGGGAGCCCTACAGGGGCGAGTTCGAGGGCTTCGAGGTAGTGTACTAGCGACAGTACTACTGGGTAGTATTTTCCAGCTTTTCTCGCGTCTGTGTAGCCGTGCTAGGGCTTCTTCTGCCCGGGCTGTACTATTATGGGCGTGGCCTGTGCTCCGGGTACTGTCACTATCACGGTCGCCCCCGCTCTCGCGACCTCCTGTAGGCCCAGCATGTAGAGGTATATCCTCGCGAGTTCCGTGTCGTTGTACTGCGAGACTACGTAGTGGAGCGCCGCGCGGGTGGCGTTGGCCTTGAGGAGGAGGCTCTTGGCCTCGGCCTGCGCTACCGTGAGCGTGGCGTTGGCCTGGGCCTCGGCCTCCAGGACTCTCTTCGTGTAGTTCGCTCTGGCGAGCTCCTCTATCCTCTGCCTCTCGTACATCGCCCTTATCGCCTGCTGCTGGGCTGCTATTTTCTGGTTTATCGCGGAGGCTATCTCGGGCGGGAGGATGAAGTTCAGGATGTTCACCTCCAGGACCTTCACGCGCCCCGCGAGCTTGCCCTCCCTGCTCACTGCCTCCAGGTAGGCTGTCTGTATCCTCCTGGATATAACGTCCCGGTTCGTTATGAGCTCGTCCAGGCTGACCTTAGATATCTCGTCCCTGATTATCTGCCTCATGAGGGGCACCATGAGCCTGTCGTCGTAGTCGACGTTGGGGAAGTCGCGTACGAGCTGGTCGAACGTCGAGGGCTCCACCTGGTACCTCACGACGACCTCGACTGTGACGCTAACGCCGTCGCGCGTCAGCACTGTCGGCGGGACGTGCACCCACTGCTTGACGGCGGCCTCAGCCTGCGCGAACTCTATGGTCTCGACTGCCGTCGAGTCCTTGACGACGTACGCCCAGGGGGCCTTCAGGAAGACTGCGGGGCCCAGGATGGGCCTGGAGACCGTGCCGAAGAGCGGGTCGACGACTACAGCCACCTCGCTGACGCCGAGCGTCACGGTCGAGGCCGCGAGCACCAGCACTGCCACGCCCGTAGCGAGTAGGGCCGCTACGAGTAGCGCCAAAGGAGGCACGCGGGGCTTGCTACGTGCCTTAACCTTAATCCACTCCTCCCCCATCCCCGCACCCGCGTTAAGAGTGCTGTCTGCGCGCCTATATTTCTGTAGCGCCTGGCAGCGAGCCTCCGCGCCGCTACCCAGGTGGAGGCTCGGCTACACCAAAGTACTGAAGAGAGCGGTCTCCTCGTGTCGGCAGAGATTAATAGACCCCTATCCGCCTTCGCGGCGATTCCCGGCCCGATGAGGAAGTTGTAGGTCGGCAGTGCGCATGCGACGCTCTGAGGGTCTTGTACGTTAAGTAGCTCCTGTTCTTGAGAATGATTGACGCGTCTGCGATGTATTTTCGCCATAGGCGCTAGGCAGGTGCTCTGCCTACTAACCTTTTGCGGAGAGTTCCCGGCGAGCCCCGCGCCGTTTTTGCGCACACGTGGCGTACCCGGGTCATGGCGTCGTGGAGAATAGGAGCCGCCGTTATGAGGAGGTCGGTCTCGAAGGCGGTTCTAGAGCTGCCCGGGGTACGGGGGAGTCGCACGCCTGTGGCGCTCAGCGGGAGCCGGACAGGAACCCACTCGGGGTGGTAGCGCTCGGGGCTTTCGGGCCCATGCCCGGTTCCTTCAAGAGGTTTTTGAGGCCTACACGTGCGGTCACGAAGGCTTTAAGGCCTCGCGGGATCTGGAGGAGAGCTACTCTGCTCTGGTGCAGTGCGTAGCTGGAGCAGTTTGAGCGGACTTTAGCCTGTAAATCTGGGCTTTGGTTCAAGCCTCACGGGCCTCGGGCAGTCGCTCGGCGGGCTTTACTAGAGTGATAGGTAAGGTTAAAATACACTGTTTTACATTCTATTCAACGTGGGCAGGAGGAGCTACGTAAAGCTATCCTCAAAGGGGCAGATAGTCATCCCCGCGGAGATTAGGAGGGAGCTCGGCTTGACGGCCGGCGATAGGATTATCGTGGAGAGGGTGGGAGACGCGATACTCCTGCGGCCCGTCGTCAGGCTCTCGAAGCTGATGGGGGTCGACAGAATAGAGGGGGCGTCCGAGGAAGTCGAGAGGATGCGGGCGGAGTGGGACAGGGAGTTTGAGGGGCGCGCATGAAGTACCTCTTCGACACAAAGGCTCTCGTAGCTTTCTTCAACGGGGAGGAGGGGTGTGAGCGCGTCAGGGAGTTGCTGAGGGACGTGGAGGGCGGCGCCGCGGAGGGCTATGTGAGCGCAGTCACCCTGACGGAGCTGTACTACCTCTACGCGAGGAGGGCCGGGGCTGGCGTCGCCAGGAGGAGAGTAGAGCAAGTCCTCCTCTCGGACTTGAAGGTCATCCCGGTGGACGAGCACGTCGCCCTGAAAGCTGGGGAGTTCAAGTCCAGGTCTGTTCCGATCGCAGACGCCTTAATAGCGGCAAGCGCCTCTATCGTGGGTGCTAGGGTCGTGACGGACGACGAGCACTTCGAGAAGCTAGGCGTCGAGGTGGAGAAATTTAGGTAAGGAGGCGAGAAGTTAGGCCTCTCCGGCCAGCCTCTATTCTTGCACGGAGGCCAGCCGATCCTCCAGCATGCTAGCGCGGGAGACCGGGTGGGGGAAGGAAGACCCAGAGAACTGTGGCGCCGCGCGCCCTAACTCTAACCTACCCGCCCTCCGACTGCCGTTTCAGCCGCGTTCGCTGAAGCAGGGTCTTTGGGCCAAGTATCCTGGTGGCTTCAGCTGCGCGTCCAAGCCGGGCCCGGCAGCGCTGGGGTTCTAGAGCCACAACTCTACCGGTAAGAGGCGCCCTAAAGGGCGTTGCGGTTCCCACTACAGGAAGTACGATGCGTAGATGTTCTTCGGCCTCGCCGGCGTTGCCACGATCTTCACAGTTCTCCCCACGCCCTCTCTTAGCGCCAGCTCGTACACGAGCTTGTAGGCCACGAGGTCTTCCATCGCGAAGCCCACAGAGTCGAATAGCGTGACCTCCGACTGGCTTGTCCTGCCGGGCTTCAGCCCCAGGACTATCTCGCCGAGGTGCGCGTAGACTTTCTCCCTCGGCACTTGCTGGGCCTCGCCCTCGCGGAGCGCCTGGTCTGGGAAGTCTACTACGAGCTTAGCCCTCTCCACGAGGGCTTTCTCGAGCTCCACCTTGCCCGGGGAGTCGGAGCCGACAGCGTTCATGTGCGCCCCGTCCCGCACCCACGAGTTGTACACTACGGGAGGCGTCCCCGCGGGCTTGCAGGTCAGCGTCGTGAGGACGTCCGCCCTAGAAGCCACGACCTCCGGACCCGCCGGGGAGACGTCGAAGCTTATCCTAGACGCGGTGGAGGCGAAGTCCCTTAGGGCCTCGCTGTCCACGTCGTAGGCGTAGACTGCGGAGGGCTTCACGACCAGGGAGAGGGCGTGGAGGTGGGGGAGAGACTGGGCGCCTGTCCCTATGACGCCTAGGGCCTCGCTGTCCCTCCTCGCGAGGTACTTCGTCGCGAGGGCCGTCGCCGCGGCGGTGCGGAGGGCCGTGAGTATAGTCGACTCTGCGAGCATTAGCGGTAGCCCCGTCTCGCCGTCTACGAGGACGCCCAGGGCCATTATGGTCGACAGCCCGTACTCCCGCGGGTTGAGCGGGTGTGTGTTGACGACCTTCACCGCGAAGAACCTGGAGTCTGCGGCGGGCATGGACTCGACGGAGCCCTTCTCGAAGTAGAACTCGTGCCTCGCGGGAACCCTTATCTCGCCCCTAGCGAACAGCGCGAACCCCTCTTCAAGCCTGTGCATCATGAGCCTCAGGAACTCCTCGAGGCCCACGCGCTTGACCAGGCCGGCGACGTCTACCTCGTCTAGCAGGAGCGTCTCGACGCGCGGCCTGTCCCCAGAGGCCAAGCCCCAGCACCCACCGCATTCGAGCAGTAGGCATCTTAAGCTTACTGGAGCTGGAAGTGAAAAGTTTACAGCTGAAGGCCTGTGGGCTGTGTACATTTACCATATTTATAAGCCTAGGATGACTGTATGGCCCGTGGGGGAGTCTGAGAGGCGAGTCGACAGGCTCGACATCTTGGTTGGGTACATGGGCGGGGAGCGGAGGGACGTCCTCGAGAAGAAAGTTCTCGAAGCCTTCAGAGGGGCCCTCGAGGAGAAGGGGGTCGAGCCAAGTAGAGTGGAGAGGCTGAGGCTGAGGGACGAGGACGGTAGCCTAACGGGCGTCAGGGGCAGGGTTATCGACGTTGGCGTCCTTTCCGAGGGCGAGGAGGTATACGTTGTTAAGGCCAAGCCCTGGGCCGACGTAGAGCACGTGGAGTCGTTGCGCGTCGAGGCAGAGGCTGTCGGCAGGGCTCTGGGCAAGCGCGTGGCGGGGGTCTTCCTCGTGGCTGTCACGTGGACAGGGAGGCCTACGAGAGGGCTAGGGAGCTCGGAGTCGAGGTCGTCTGCGGCCACGTGGTAGAGTAGCTGCCCCCGTCTCCAGGGTAGACCCCCGTGCTATTGTATATATAATTACGATTTAATTGTGCAGTTTCTCTGGACTTCCTCTATTCCCAGAACTCTCGAGGTACTGACCCGCTCACAGCTGTCCTAGAGTGCCGCGGAGCCCGTTGTAACTGTTACTCTTCCCGCGCGTGGCAGGATCCCTGTAGCCTGTGAATAACGGTGTTATTACTAAATAAACCATTATTATAATTGAAGCAACCCTTGTTATTTTTGATAAGCATAATGTTATTGTCTAAGATAACGTGGTTGTACTATGCTCCCGCGAGGCCTCCGCCGCCTGCCACCAACCCGCGCCCCCTTCCTCCACGCAGAAGACGTATGACCCTCTTACATCGAGCTTTAGCCCGCTCCCCTTAATCCTCTCGTTAACCTCCTCTACCGCCTTGTTCACGTCCTCAGCTCTCCTCAACCGCCTGCCGAACACCCTCGCTAGTGACGGGGCTTTTGTCCAGTCAGTCCTGGTCTTCCCGTTTAGCTTTCTGCAGTCCTCCCTCACGAGGTTGTAGACAGTGACGTCATATTGCTGGGTGCGCGTAGAGGGCGAGATAATGCTGGTGAGTTGCCGGGTCGCAACTGTGGCTATCCGCTTGAGCAGGAGGCCTTTCAGGTCTATCCGCTGGCGTATCATAAGAGGCCCGAAGAGTGGCCGCTCGGTTTCCTCGCCCTTTATAGTCTCCTCTGCCCTATATAGGGCATCGTAGATTGTATCTAGCTCTGGGACTACGATCGGGACAAGCAAGGCTTCTTTAAGTGTAATGCGGGGCTGTTTGCTCGACACGACGACGTATACTAGCTTATACTCCTTGGACTTCTCGCCCATTTTGACAACGTCCTCGAGGTCAGCTCTCGCTCTTCCAAGCTGTGTGGGGTCTCCTGTAACCATAGGCCCGGCTTCTAAGGTTGGGGGCCTAGAGGTTGCCTGCTCTCAGGGCTTTCTCGCTCGCCCTCCTCGAGGCCTCGACTAGGTCTTCGGGCCCGTACGCCTCGTCGAGCCACGCCGCCTCCGGCCTCTCGGTTAGGCTGACGGCCCCGAACTTCGGCACGCCTAGCTTCCTGGCCAGCTCTGCGCCCCTCCTCGCCTCGGCCTCCGTCACTGCTCCGACTTTCACTTCGTAGGCTATGGCTGGCGCCCCGGAAGCGTCGAGGAGGACTACGTCCAGGTCTCCCTCCGGGGTCACGGTGTACGCCTGCCTGAGCCCCTTGTACTCGGCTAGTACCTCGCCTACCGCGAACTGCGCCTCCAACGCGAACCTGGCCTTCAGGTCTTCTGGCCGTGGCTGTAGCCCGGCGGAGAGGTACTTCTCGTCCGCGTAGAGTAGGAGCGAGACAGCGGGGCTTGCGAGCCTGTAGTAGCTCTTCGCGCCCCGCGTCCTCCAGAGCCTGATTCCCTCGACGAGCCCCATGCCCTCAAGGACTCCCAGCAGGCCTGTGACAGTGCTAGGCGCGGGGCTCGAAACTAGGCCCGCGCTGTAGAGTCTCTGCGATACGGCGCTGAGCCTCCACTCGCCGGACGCTAGCGCTCTGAGCGTGGCCTCGTAGGCCCTAGTGAGGCTCCTCTCCTCCTCCATGAACACCTCGCCTACGAGCCCCCCGGCGGCCATCGAGAGGGGCTCGGCCTTGAGGGCCAGGTCTTCCCAGGGCTTCCTCGAGAAGTCCAAGTGCGGGATGAGCCACGGATCCCTGGCGACGACGGCCCACAGGACAGCGTCGCGCGGGCCCATGTGCCTCGAGAGCGAGGCTACAGTGTCGGACATGCTGGCCACTCTGACGGGGAGGGGCGCGAGGAGGCCCAGGAGGGGGCTCCGGGAGTCGAACACCTTTCTCGAGACCCCGAGGCTCGAGCCGCAGAGCACGAGCCTGCCTTTGGCCTCCTGGTAGGCGACTGCCACTAGATCCCAGTACTTCTCCGGGAGCCTCTGGAACTCGTCCAGCACGGCTAGAGCCTCCTCGCCTCTCACCCTTGCGGTGACGGCCTTCAGGCAGTCTGCTAGAGGTAGAGTGTCCACGCCCCCGCTACTCTCAACTATGCACTCACCTCCCCTCGTCACAGTAACGTACATGTCCCAGTCGAGGCACCTCCTCAATAGCCACGTCTTCCCGGTCTTGCGCCTGCCGTATACCAGTAGCCAGCCCTCGGTCGCTCTAAGCCAGCTACACTCCCTCCGGGCAATTTCTATCACCATGGTGATATCACTGTAATGATATTGCAGATATAATAAATCTTTTTCCAGCACGGCTACTGCAACCCGGCTAGCCTGTTTACAACTGAAAGCCTCGCCCTTCAGGGCGGGGAGGACGTCAGTCTCGCGCAAGCCCGAAGGGTGTGGGTCTCGATAGGCCGTAGCGGGGGGAGATCACTATGTCCGTGAGCACTTCCCTGGACTCGACGTCCCCCGCTACCACTTTAACAAAGGCCCTCCTCGTGTAGTACCACGCCCTGAGCGGTCCTCCAGCAGTCTCCAGCGTCACCTCGAACGACCCTTCGGGGGGCCAGAGGCCCAGCTCTTTGGCGACGTCGATTGGGATCAGGAGTTGCGGGAAGGGGGCCTCATAACCGCTGTTCAGGAGGGCCACGAGCTCCACTTCCCTCTCTGTCCTCACTCTTATCCTCAGCCTTACCGGCATCTCCAGCTACCCTTATCCTGCCCACTTTGACGGGCAGCTTGAACCTTATCCTCCCGACGAAGACCCTCACGTGGAGAAAAAGCCTGGAGTGGCTTAAAAAGGTTATCGGAGAGCCCCCGAGACCCCCCCTCCACCTCTATCTCCTCAATTCTCCTAATAAATGTGGGGACAGTGAACGCCACGACAGATGCGGGGAAGAAGGTGTAAGGGCATAAGTCCAAAATCCGTTATTGCAGGCCCTCTGCGGCAGCACTTCTAGCCAGGTTGAACGGGTCAAGAGAAGCAACTTCACCTTTAGTAATAAAAAATCTTAAAGAGCAATTTTTATATAGGCGTTTTTTCTAAAATATGTATTATGGGCGAGAAAAAGCCCGAAGAAAAGCCCAGAGCGAGGCCTAAAGCTCTATATATCGCTGCCGCTATTATCGTGGTAATCGTTTTAGCCGCTCTAGCTTATATCCTAACGCTTCCTAAAGCCCCTCAAGTTGCATGGCAATTACCTCTCCCCCCTGATGCCAGGAGAGGGGACGTGTTGGTTATAGAGAATCACCACGGCACGCACGCAGATCCCCAGAACTTCAACCGTCTGGTTCCTGGCAGACCTGGATGGGGTGCTACTGGTTATAGCCAGGTTTGCGCAGGCGCCCTCTGGTATATAAACACTACGAATTCAGAACTTATTAGCTGGTTGGCTGCAGGTCCTCCGGAATACTCTCCAGACTATAGGGAGGTGACTATCTACCTGAGGAAAGGTATTACCTGGAGTGACGGAGTCCCATTCACTGCTGATGATGTAGTGTTCCACATAAACTTGATCAGGAATACACAAGGTCTTTTCGGTAATGCCATCTTCAAGAAGTGGGTTGCTGATGTTTCGAAGGTTGACGACTATACCGTCAAAGTCAAGCTCACTGAGCCTAACCCAAGGTTCCACCTATTCTTGACGGTGGTAATCTACGGATCTCCTTATAATGGTATAGTACCGAAACACATATGGGAGAAGGAAGACCCCCTCAAGTTCAAGTTTTACCCGCCAGTCTGCCTAGGACCGTATGTACTGAAACAAGTGGATCCGGGGGGTAACTGGTTCCTATGGGAGAGGAATGAGAACTGGTGGGGTACGAGGCTTTATGGCATGAAACCGGCTCCCAAGTACGTGCTATTCATACACCACGGGCCTGAAGATAAGAAGGCTTTAGCTATGTCGAGACACGAACTCGATGCTATAAGAACCTTCCTGCCGGAAAACTTCCAGGTAGTGTGGCAGAACAACAAGTATATAGGTGGATGGAGGAAGGAGCCGCCCTTTGCCTGGCTCTTCGACGCTTGTGTTAAAGGCATAGCCTTTAATCTCCAGAGGTATCCCTACAACATAACTGAGGTCAGACTTGCTTTAAGGCATGTAATAAACTTCAAGGCTATATATGAGGCCTTCGAGGGACCTGACGGATCTCTGCCTTCAGTGGCAGCTCTACCTGTTGTACCAACCCCCCTGGCTGTCAAACTATATTACGAACCACTTGAAAGTGAGCTAGTTAAACTGGGTTATGATCCAAGTATAAAGTGGTGGAAATATGACCCTGAGAAGGCTGCCCGGCTTCTTGAAAGTGTAGGATTTAAGAAGGGGCCTGACGGTAAATGGCGCCTACCCAACGGCGAGAAATGGGTTATAAACATAATAGCCCCGAGTGGCTTTGAAATGGAGAGCCAGAGGATAGCCTTCTTAGTTGCCGACCAGTGGAAAGCTTTTGACATAGAAGTTAACGTTAACCCAGTTGAAACTGGAGTATTCTCGCCTTCATGGAGCAGAGGCACATTCGACGTGGGAGCATTCTGGCCCGGCTGCTCACTCCTGGCAGACTTAACGCCCCATATACAATGGTGGCACAGCAAGTACTTTGACCCCTCTGCACCAAGCATTGGGTGGGCTGGCTACTCCTTCCCAAAGAGAGATTTATTGAACAGCATAATAGACGAGATGGAGCGAACGCCTTCAGGAGACCCCAAGATCTACGAGCTGGGCCGAGAAGCTCTATTGATATGGGCTGAGCAGGCGCCATGGATAGGTTTCTTCCCAACACCGTTCTATACTTTAAACGACAATTACGTGTGGACAAACTGGCCTCACTACCCCGATAACTACTACATGGATCCAGTCTACTGGTGGGCTCAAATGCAGTTTATAATACTCCAGCTTAAACCAACAGGCAACGTTGAGAGGCTAGATAAGACTATGCCGGGAAAGCCTCCTGTGCTACCCATTGAGATTCCCAAAAAGCCCTAAATAACTTAGGCAAAAATGAGGTTCTTTTTTCTTTGTTGGTAGGTGTTGATGTCTGGAGAGGGTCTCCTAAGATTTGCCTTAATAAGGGTAGTGTACTTCTTTGCAACTATATTTACGGCATTTAGCCTAACTTACCTACTCCTTAGGCTTATGCCTGTTAATGCCGTGGAGAACGTAATTACCCAAATCACTGCCCAAGGTATGATCTACGATCCTGAGGCTTTAAATATCCTAAGGAGACAACTCTACGAAATCTTCGGGCTTGTAGGATCTCCCTGGGAGCAATACCTCAGGTATCTTAGGGGCGTCTTCACACTCGATTTTGGCCCCTCAATACTAGCCTTCCCGACTCCAGCCAAGAGTCTCGTGGTCAGGTATCTTCCGTGGACTATTGGACTGCTCTTCTTCACGACTATTATCTCATGGGTCATTGGAAACTTACTGGGCATGTTGTCAGCGCTTAAGGAGGAGTCCATACTCTCAAAGATCCTCCAGGGAGTAGCTGTAACTCTCTACCCCATACCCTATTATGTAATGGCTCTAGTCCTCATATTTTTACTAGCCTATTTAATCCCTATTTTCCCGCTTAGTGGGTCTTCTATTTACATGGAGAGGCTGGATCTAGGCACAGTGCTCAGTATTCTCCGTGCAGCGACACTCCCTGCTCTCTCAATAGTGATAGTAAGTGCATTAGGCTGGTGGTTTCTCAGCTCTAGGACTCTAACTCTGAGAGTTAAAGCAGAGGATTATGTAGAGCAAGCTTACCTGAGAGGTCTTCCCGAGGGACTAATCGTGAAGAAGTATATTATGAGGAATATATTACTCCCACAAGTGACTGCTCTGGGATTAGCCTTAGGTACTATCTTCAGCGGAGCCGTAATAACAGAGGCCATTTTCGCTTACCCGGGTCTTGGCCTCCTTCTTTTTAGAGCAATAAGTACAGGCGATTACTCTACGGCTCTGAGTATCGTAAGTCTCTCTATATATGGGGTTGCTCTCGGAACTCTTATCCTCGACCTTATCTATCCTCTCATAGACCCTAGAGTAGGACACAGGTGAGAACATGAGAAAGCAGCCTCTCTTGACAAGAATAGGTGAACTTTTTAAGCCCCTTGTAAGATATACTCTTCTTCTTTATAAATTCAACCTTAAATTCAGGGTAGGTCTATTAACTCTGACGGCGCTCATACTCTTTGGCGCGATCTCCGTTGCGACACCGCCGCATCACTGGAAATGGTTTGTGCTTCCTAAGGATCAACCCCCCTCTCTTTCAAGTATAGACGTTATCATGGGTACTACGACCAATGGGAGGAGCGTCTTCTGGGCCTCAACAAATGCTGTACTCAATTCTCTAGTCATAGCTATTCTCACTGCCTTGATAGCATCTCATGTGGGACTCTTCATAGGGCTTGTTGCGGGGTACCGGGGAGGTCTTATTGATAGGACTCTAATGTTCATAACGGATTCTTTTGTGGTTATACCCCAGCTACCGTTGCTCATACTACTAGCAATGCTCCTTAGGGATATTCTCACAATACCCTTCATGGCTCTCCTTATATCAGTGAGTTCATGGCCTTGGCCGGCTAGGCAGGTGAGAGCCATGGTAATTAGCTTGAGGGAGAGAGAGTTTGTGTCTACAGCTATTCTCACGGGGATACCAGAATGGCAGGTTATCTTGAAAGAAATAATGCCGCACCTGCTGGGATGGCATTTAATTAATGCCACTAATACGGTACTCTATGCAATAGGTGCTGAAGTAGGTCTTTCAGTTTTAGGCCTCTCAATACTGTCTATAGATACTCTAGGGACAATGATATACTGGTCTATGATAGGCTACCCATCGCTCTTTAGGGGAGTTTGGTGGTGGCCTCTTCCACCTATAATTCTCACAATAGTTGTCTTTGTAAGCCTATATCTTGTCTCAACAGCAATAGCTGAGAGTATAGAATCTAAGCGGGGGGTGATCTCTTAAATGGCTGGTGGAGAATGGATTATGCGTCTCGAAGGGATTAGGGGCGGCTACTTGACGGGCTCTTTTTGGGAAGACTTTCTTGAGACCGTGAGCGGAGTTAACCTAGATATCTTCGAGAATGAGATTCTGGGGATTGCAGGGGAATCCGGGTGTGGAAAAACAACACTGCTCAGGATCATGTACGGCCACGTGGTAAAGCCGTTAGTGTTGAGGTCTGGTAGGGTTCTCTTGAGGGGAGAGAATGGAGTCTACGACTTGGCCTCGGTAGACTTGGAGGAGAGAAGGAAGCTCTGGTGGAGAGTGGTGGGCTATATACCCCAGAATTCCATGAACATGCTTAATCCTGTAGAAAGAGTAAGGGATCACTTCCTGGAGATCTTGAAGCACCATGCAGGCATGGGAGAGAGGGAAGCTACCTCTGTTGCCACTAGATATGTTGAAGAGGTGGGGCTCTCGCGGGATGTGTTGAATGCATACCCTCACCAGCTTAGCGGAGGTATGAGGCAGAGGGTTGTTATAGCTCTCTCCCTCATGCTTAAGCCAAAGCTTGTATTAGCCGATGAGCCTACAACAGGGCTTGATGTTGTAGTTCAAAGGGGGGTTCTCCAGACGCTTACCGAGAAGGTGAGGAGTTACGGTAGCAGCCTAGTAATTGTGAGCCATGATATTGGGATGCACACTATGGTAACTGACAGAATAGCTATCATGTATGCAGGTAAGGTCGTTGAGGTAGGTAAGACAGTAGAAGTTATTAGAGAACCCCTCCACCCCTACACTAGAGCGCTCATCGAATCGCTCCCAAAGATAGGGGACAAGAGGCTCAGGAAGGGTCTCCCGGGCATGCCGCCAGATTTTAAAAATCCTCCTAGTGGGTGTAGGTTCCACCCGAGGTGCCCTCTAGCAATGGATATATGTAAAGATAAAGAGCCACCGCTGGTTTCTCTTGGAAGTGGAAGGCTCGTAGCCTGTTGGCTCTATGGAGAAGGGGGTGTTGGAGTTGGCTGAGCTTCTCAGGCTTGAAAACGTGGAAAAGACGTTCAAGTATGGAATAGTCTTTGGCTTCAAGTTCAAAGCCCTCGACAGGGTAAGCCTTCAACTCGGCCAGAAGCCTACAATCTACGCGCTGGCTGGAGAGAGTGGCTCAGGTAAAACTACGTTGGCTAGAGTTATCCTCAGAATGTTAAAGCCTGATTCAGGAAGAGTTCTCTACAAAGGGAGAGAAGTGTACAGCCTTAGGGGCAATGAGCTTAAATGGTTTAGGTCGGAGGTCCAGGCAGTATTTCAGAACCCATACGCATCATTCAATCCTCTCAGGAGAGTCTACTCCTACCTCCTCGATACAGCCATGCAACTAGGCGGAGTTAGAGATGAGAGGGAAGCTGAGGAACTCATAGAGAAGACTCTGCTCTCGGTCGGGCTTAATCCAGAGGATGTGAAAGGTAAGTATCCTTCTCAGTTCTCTGGTGGCCAGCTACAGAGAGTTGCTATAGCTAGAACCCTCATATCCAGGCCTAAGCTCATAGTAGCCGATGAACCTGTATCAATGTTAGATGCTTCTCTGAGAGCTAGCATCCTCGAGATATTCAAGAGGCTTAAGGAGAATATGGGGATCTCCTTCCTCTACATAACCCACGACCTATCTACAGCCTACTATATAAGCGATGAGATAACCATAATGCTTAGAGGCTGGATTATTGAGAAGGGTCCTGTAGAGAAGGTTCTAGGCGAGCCCCTCCACCCCTACACGACTGCCCTCCTAGAGTCACTCGCAGAGCCAGATCTAGAGAAGAGGGCTAAGTGGCTCAACAGAGTAGAACTAGGAGGTATTGAGGAGAAAGAGTTCGTGGCCGGCGGGTGCAGGTATAGGCACAGGTGCCCTCTGGCATTCGAGAAGTGCTCCCAGGAGCCTCCTATGGTTTTCGTTAAAGATAGAGGTGTGTATGTTAAGTGTTGGCTCTACGCGTAGCGACAAGGTCACTCTACGGCGGCTGGTCTATACTGGGTGCGTCTGTGCCCACAGTGTTCACTCCCTTGTCGGCTAGTAGCCTGGACGCGCCCCTCCCCGAGCCCTGGGTGGTCGAACCAGTCTGGCTTCCCGGCCTTGGAGTCGTAGCCCGTCAGGAAGAGCACGACCTATCCTGGGCCCAGCTCGTCCAGAACTCCGGCAAGCCTCTCCTCGAGGACTCCGACTCCTATTTCGGCCCTCTGCGGCAGATCCTGCACGTCCACCACGACCCACGTCCCCGTGAACCTCTCGAGCGGCACGGCGTCGATTGTCTCGGCGTTCTCCACGAAGTGGGCTGGCGAGTCGACGTGAGTCGAGGTGTGCTCCATGAGCTGTAGGAGGTTAGGGTAGTAGCCGTTCCCGCGTGTAGTGATCCACGTGTAGACGATAGGGGTGGGTATCCCGGGAAGACGGGAGTCCCCGTTCTGATCTCCATCGTGGGGTCTACAATCTTCCTGGGCGTAATGTAGTAAGCTCTTCGGGTATTATAAGCTTGCGGAGGCTTGAACTGGGATGTTGAGGTGAAGTGGGCTGTCCTGTAGTCAGGCTTATAAGCTGAGCGGTGGCTGTTAATCGTAGTGATGCTGAGTAGAGAGGCCCTGAAGGCGGAGATCCTCAGGCTACTCTAGGAGGACAGGGAGTTCCGGTACGCCGTAGCCGGCTTGGTAGGAGTGAAGGAGATTCTCGATAGGCTCGAGGAAAACACGCAGGTGACCAAGGCCCTCCAGGAGCAAGTGGCCGAGCACTCGAGGGTGATAGCCGAGCACACCAGAGCCATACGGGATCTTTACAGGCTAGTCTCCGCGCTGGGCGCTAGGTGGGGTTTGCTCAGCGAGGAGGCTTTCCGGCTGGCGATGGCTGACCTCCTGCAAGGCTTCGGCGGGAGAGTCGAGGAGTGGGTCTCATACAACGAGGAGGGCCTCGTCTACGGGCAACCCTCCCCCGTCGAGGTAGACCTCGTAGTCAGGGACGGGGAGCACATACTCGTAGAAGTGAAGTCTAGTGTCTCGCGGGGCGACGTGTACGAGTTCTGGCGCGTCGCCCAGTTCTACGAGAGGAAGACTGGCATAAAGCCCAGGCTTGTCATAGTCTCACCCTCTGTCGACAGCAGGGCCCAGCAAGCCGCCGAGAGGCTGGGAATCAAGGTGCTGTCTGGGGCGGAGGGCGTGTAGTCTCTCCTTCCTAGCTCTCGGACTAAGCCCAGCTATGTGTGTAGCGAAGTGCCGTTCCTGTTTCCAGTTCCTGGGGGCGTGCCTCTACCTCAGCAAACAGCTTATGCTTCATCCCTGTACGGTCAGGGGCCGTAGGTTCATCACTGTATATCTAGCGGTAGGAGGGCTCTTATTTCTTTACCGGAGGAGAAAAGCTAAATCCCTCCAATACTCTCTAATTCCTGGCGATGAGGCCTGGGGACCTCACTGAGGAGTGATGAGGCCGATTTGTGCCGATATGCTAGGGGACTAGCTCGTAGGAGTCCCCGCGGTGCAGGAAGAGCCTCGCGCCGGGGTGCAGCCTCCTCGCGGCCTCGAGCACGCCTGGCTCGTCGTCGTGGACTTCGGCGACATCGGGTATCCTCGCGAGCACGCTTGCCTTGAACTCGACGTCCCTCCTCCTGTCGCCCCTCGGCCTCATGCTCAGTATGACCTTCTCGACTGGGACGCCGAAGCCCGAGAGCTCCCGTAGGGTCACCCTGTAGAGCCTGTACGGCCTGCCGGTCAGCACGAGCACGACGCCCCTCCCCAACCTGTCAAGCAGTAGCCTGATCCCGACCTCGCGCGGCCTGTCTAGCGCGAGGAGCTCCTCCGACAGGAACAACTCCCAGAACCTCTGCCTGGCCCAGGGCTCGAGCTCGTCCGGGGAGGACGCGCCCCTAGCCCCGACTCTCTCGAGGGCCTCCCGTAGGCGCTCGCTCGCGTCCACTAGGACGCCGTCCACGTCGAAGACATACACCCTGCCCGGCGGGAGCAACATACAGTACCAGACCCTCCACCAGGTATTTAATCTGGCGTGGAGTAGGTATCACGTGGCGGGGAGGCTAATAGCGGCAAACGTGGCCCTCCTTACCCTGTTGTTTGTGATCCTCTCCTTCATCCACGACATCTACTACCCAGAGGCCCCCCGCGGCGCAAGCACCGCAAGCCATGGTGCTACGCCCATCAACGGGAGCCTCGAGATTGAGGACGTGGAGTACGCGCTCCTCCAGGTCAACGACACGTACCAGGCGCACTTCCTGCTACAGGACTGCTCGGCTGAACGGGCAGTCGTCAACTTTACAGCAGTGCACGTCTTGACGGGGGAGGAGTACGCCGCCGCGTACGTCGTCAGGGGGAACGCCTGGAGCACCCCCGTATTCAGGGCCGGCAGGAGCGGCGTCTACAGGCTTCAGGCTAGAGTCGCGCTCGAGGGGGTCTCGGGCGGCCCCTGCGACGTCACGGTCAGGCACCTCACTAACCAGTCTCGTAGGGAGGCGTACCTCGGGAGCTACGTGCAGCTAGCCTTACTGATCGCCTCTACCATACTCGTGGTGGACTCCTATGCCCTACTCAGGCGCAAGTAGGAAGCTAGAGCTCCTGAAGTGGTACCTCAACTACCTCTACGCCTGGTCCACGCTCTTCGCGATGTTCGCGGTCTACGTGCACCTGTACAACAGGTTTAAAACGGACGTGGGCTACTCGGGCTGTGTCTGGTGCATACTGCTCGAAGCGTCTACGAGCCCGGCAGAGTACTTCCTCTTCATAATACACGTCATACTCTTAACTGCCGTCTACTTCGGCTACGACGCGGAAGAGGGTTTCGAGTACGTGAGGTACCTGGCGGGCACCGGGAGGGCTGCGGCTCTCGCCCTGAAACTAGCCCTGGTAGGCTTCGCGTGCTCTACACCGCTCATAGCGGCTAAGGTCTTCATGGGCATAGTATGGGAGCCCTACGCGGCAACGATCCCGGTAGAGATGCTGGAGCAAGTCGCGGGCCTGGCTTTAAAGCTGTTCTTCTTCTCGGTGTACATATCCTCCTTCGCCGCACTAGTGGCGCAAGTTTTGAGGAAGACGTCCTACACTATCTGGGCCCTCTCGACGTACTTCTACGTCTTCGAGACTATAAACCCCTACCAGCCGTGGTCCCCCCTAAACGCACCCTACATGTACTACGTCGTTGTGTTGCCACAGTCCTCTATAGCCGAAGTAATACAGCAATTCTTCCCGAACGTCCTCGTCTTCATGCTCGCCCTCGCCGCGCTCTACGTCGTGTACTCGAGGGGTGAGGTGAAGTGGAGGTAGTCGTGGCCGAGCACCTCTGGAAGAGGTTTGGGCCGACAGTGGCGCTCAGAGACGTCTCGCTGAGAGTCGAGGAGGGGGTCTACTTGCTCCTGGGCCCGAACGGATCCGGGAAGTCCACAATGCTTAAACTCGTAGTCGGCTTCTTGAAGCCCACGCGTGGACGCATAACAGTCCTCGGGTACACCCCGTGGCGCGACTACACGAGGCTGGGGGAGAGGGTCGCGTACGCCTTCGAGGGGATGCCGCTCCCCTGGTGGATGACGGGGAGGGAGTTCGTCGAGGGCTACTGCAGGCTGAGGGGCTGCGACGACGAGATGCTGGCGCAGGCATGCGGGAGGCTCGGAGTGCTGGACTACTGGGATAGGCCGATCTTCGGCTACTCCAGCGGGATGAAGAAGAAACTCCTACTCCTCATGGCGCTCGCCGCAAGAGCAGACCTATACGTCCTGGACGAGCCCTTCACGCTCCTCGACAGGAAGTCTCTGGAGGAGACATGCAGCCTCATAGCACAGCTCCCGGGCAAGGCCACATTAATCGCGACCCACATCATACCCGACCCCGTGAAGGAAACGAAGCCCTCCGTGATCGAGTTCTACGAGGGGACAATCACTAACGTCAGGAGGGAGTAGCCCTACTAAGGTGCGACTCTATTGGAGGAAAAATAAATAAGATGTTAGTACAATAGCATGTGACGGGAGTGCCGGGGCAGAGGCTCGTGATCTCAGTACTCGCGCTACTAATGTTCTCGGCCGCGGCCTTCGCAACGACGTGCAGTAGGGGCGTTGAAACATGGTCTGCCATACTCTCAGCACACGCATCAATAACTGGTAGCAGCCCCTACTCTGCGACAGGCTACGCTGCGGGCGTCGCCCGTGGAACTGATCTTGGGTGTATACTATGTCCTCTGCTTCGCGCTAATTTTGCAATAATTACTTTGGGATCTGAGTTTGAAAGACCTCGGGATTCGTGGGGTCTTTTGTGTCCAGGGCACCAAGCGCGGTGGAGCTCTACAGGGGCTATTGGTAGCTGGGTCTATGCTTACACTTACACTCCTTGTGGCAATAAGGGGGTAGAAGTCACGGCATTCCTCTCGGGGTATTGTGCCACGTCGGTGGGCGTTGAGCAGTGTACTGGAGGCTAACTCTACTCGCTCTTTTTCTCCTCTTTCTCCTCGCCTACAGCAGTGCTGTAGCGGTTCCGAGCGGCAGCTACATGGTGTACAGGATCGACGCTCAAGAGAGTGGGTCTGGAGTACCACCTTTCGTGGGCGAAGAGGCCGTAGCTATAATCTCCAGGAACAACCCCAGAATCAAGTTGCTAGTACAACTAAGCAACTTCACTGATGGGTCGCACGAACAAGTCTGCTACATTGGGGCGGGGGGCGGCGAGATTAGAATTCATGTCCTGAGCGCTAACTCTAGCTTCTATACTGTGCAGTACGCGTTTATACTCTACAATGCTACACTCGCGTGTAAGCACGAAGCTCAAAGTCTAGGCCTCTTCAGGGGGGTTGAGTGGGTACATGAAGGCAACTACCTGGTAGCACAGCCTAGAGCTTTGAATATCACGAGGTTACGCTACGTGTCTGCGCGGGACAACGGCGTCTACGATGAGGGCGGGAACCTGCTGGGGGAGTGGCTCTTCTGGCTACCAGAGGCAACGCTAAAGCAAGGCTACACCTTAGTCCTCGCGCACTTACACCCAGCTAAGATCTCTCCGGAGTTGAGCCTAGAGGGCTGTGGAGTGGCTGTCCTGCTGGGGGTGAACTTCTCCAAGGCAGTGAAAGGCCCCGGATACAGGGTTGGCAATGTAGTCATCCCGCCCACGAGCCTAGTCCAGGGCAGCACGGTGCGGTACGGCTTGCTCTACTCGCACGTAAAGTGCGAGGACAGGGCCTCAAGGGACTACGTTCTCTCACTCTACAGGACATACGTCTCTCCACCTCCAGAGCTCAAGGAACACGTCGCGGATAACAGTATCTGGACAATCAACACGGCTATGACGTCTTTTAACGTGAGCGGCGCCGAGCGGAAGCCATGGAGGCTAGTGCCTAGTGAAACCACTACGAATGTCTCGGGGGTTAGGTGCGTAATTACAACCAAGGGGGCTGATGTAGAGCTCTCCGGGAGGCTATTCCTGGTGCCTCCTCTCCTCTACTCCTATGAGGCGCTCTGGGACAGGAGTACCGGCGTACTGGTCGAGCTGTCCCAAGAACTCACTGAATTCCTGTTTAGTAGCGAGACCCCGGCAGTACTCTCGGAGTACCTCGGCTTTGAAGGAAAAGACGCCATCTACACTCTACTCTGCTTAAACTGCTACCTCTCCGTCAGGCTCGTAGATACAAATGTCTTGAAGCCTCCGAGCTACCTGGGCTCTCCAGGGAGGCCTGACACGCGCGTGGAGACGGCCTTCACGGCACTCATACTAGTAGGTGTCTTAGCCTGTGCCACGGGTGCTATGGGGTACGCTAGGAGTATCCTGAAACAAGTGAGGACTAGGCATTGGATCAGCGTAGCTAGAGCACGAGAGAGAGTTGCAGGAGCAGAGAACTAGTCCTCACCTAACCTCTAGGAGAGTACGGGCTTCTAGCCCTAGGCTCCTGCTTGCTTGAATGCAAGCTCGTCTACGCGTCTCAGCTTAAACCCGAAGGCTCTAGCGAGAGGCTCCGCCGTAACCTGCACGACTGGGTAGGGGCCCCCAGCAGCCAGCTCTCCAAAAGAAAAGAATAAGTAAGTTTTCGATGTACAGTAATATAAATGGGGGATGCCGAAACAGAAGCTTGTGTTTTTGTCGTTCATGCTGCTGTCGCTCTCGGCTGTAGCTTTTGCGACAACATGCAATAGGAGCTCTTCGACGTGGGCTTCCTCGGTCTCGGCGCTCGCAACAATAACTGGTAGCGACCCTTACTCCTCGACAGGCTACGCTGCGGGCATTGCCCGTGGAACTGATATTGGGTGTTTTATATGCCCTTCGAAGTTGGCATACATTAGGTTCATGAGCGAAGTCGACGTTCCATGGGAACATTGGGGGTAGTATGTGCCCATATTTGAGGGGGTCTTGGAGTTACTCTCCGGGAACCGCAGGCAGCTGGGTTGAGGCATACAGTTACACTGTGTGTAGCGATAATGGCGTAAAAGTAATAGCTTTCCTCTCGGGGTATTGTGCCACGTCAGTGGGCGTGTCTGGGCAATGCGCCGGAGGCTAGCCCTGCTTACTCTCTTACTCCTCTGCGCTCTCGTCTACGAGAGCGTTACAGCAATACCGAGCGGTAGCTACATGGTGTACAGGATTGAGCCGCGAGAAAGAATACAGAGAACAATGCGGCCACTGCACGAGGACGCTATGGCCATAATCTCTGAGCAGAACCCGAAGATCAAGTTTCTACTATTCCTGCATAACTTCACCAGCAGGAGGTCTACGCTGGTCTGCTACATTGGAGTGGGGGGCGGCGAGATTAGGGTTGCTGTTCTGGGCGCTAACTCCAGCTTCTACACTGTGCGGTACACGCTTGCGCTCTATAACGCTACACTTGCGTGCATGCACATAGCCCAAAACCTGAGCCTCTTCAGGGAAGTCGAGTGGGCACGTAAGGGCAGGTACCTGGTGACACGGCTGGACGTCTTCAACGTTACTAGGCTTCATTACGTGTCTGCGCGGGACAACGGCGTCTACGATGAGGGCGGGAACCTGCTGGGGGAGTGGCTCTTCTGGCTACCAGAGGCAACGCTAAAGCAAGGCTACACCCTAGTCCTCGCGCACTTACACCCAGCTGAGGCTAC
The DNA here is from genome assembly GCF_014876775.1 of Infirmifilum lucidum. Taxonomy (NCBI): domain Archaea; kingdom Thermoproteati; phylum Thermoproteota; class Thermoprotei; order Thermofilales; family Thermofilaceae; genus Infirmifilum; species Infirmifilum lucidum. The sequence goes on from NZ_CP062310.1 coordinate 1,587,395, forward strand.
CCTGCCGTCAGGCGCAGAGGGTGATGGGGTTGCTGTCCTGCTGGGGGTGAACTTCTCCAAGGCAGTGAAAGGCCCCGGATACAGGGTTGGCAATGTAGTCATCCCGCCCACGAGCCTAGTCCAGGGCAGCACGGTGCAGAGTGAGGCGTTCCTGATACACTACAAGTGTAAAGACTCGTTTTCCAGGGACTCCCTTCTCGCGCTGCTCTTCAAATACTTCTACTCTTCTGCTCCTCCAGAGTTCAAGTTGTACGTTGTCGGCAACGATATCTGGGTCAATCACACGGCTATGACTTCCTTCAACAGGAGCGGCACTGAGCGGAAGCCATGGAGACTGGTACCGTACGAGTATGTTGTCATCAACTCCTCGGAGCTGGGGTGCATGCGCATAGACAGAGACGCGGTCGTAGAGCTCTCCGGGAAGATGTTCCTAGTGAGCCTCTTCTACTACAGGGCGCTCTGGGACAGGAGTACCGGCGTACTGGTCGAGCTGTCCCAAGAACCCAGCGAAAACCCGTTTAGTAGCGAGACCCCGGCAGTACTCTCGGAGTACCTCGGCTCCGAGCGTGGAGATTCCTTGTACGCTGTGCAGAGCATAGACTACTACTTCTCTCTCAGGCTGGTGGACACGAATGTTATAAAGCCACCAAGTCACCTGGGCTCTCCAGGGAGGCCTGACACGCGCGCGGAGAGCGTGCTTGTAGCCGCCGTTGTTGCAGGGGTGCTCCTGTACGCTACGGGAATCGTCGGCCGCGCTGTGGGGAGTGTCCTGAAGAAACCAAGTGGCAGTAAAAAGGAGAGTGCGCGCGCAAGGGGCTAAGCCTTGCCGACCTTCTCGAAGAGTATGGGTGCTTCACTCACGCTGTAGGCTTCCACCTGCCCGAACGCTAGCCGGTCCACGCGCCTCAGCTGGAACCCGAAGGCTCTGGCGAGGGACTCCGCCGTGGCCGGCATGACTGGGTAGAGGAGGTTTGTCGCTATCCTGAGTGCCTCCAGGACGTTGTAGAGCGGCTCGCGGGGGTCTTCGAGGGACCACGGCTGGGTCTTGTTCATGTACCCGTTCGCCTCCCTGAGCAGGTCGAGTACTGTTGAGAGAGCCTCCGAGACCCTAACTTCCTGCATGAGCCTCCCAACTTTCTCGACCGTAGAGTTTGACAGCTGCTCGAGGCCGGGGTCGGGGCCCGCCCTCTCCACTCTACCTCCTAGCTTGCGCATTGCGAGCACCCCCGCCCTGCGGACGAGGTTGCCGTACGTGTCTGCTAGCTCGCTGTTGTAGATGTTGTCGAGGAGGCTCTGGTCGAACTCGACGTCCTTATCGAGGTTCAAGAGCCTCATCAAGAGGTACCTCACGGCGTCCGGGGACTTGTACCTCTCGACTAAGTCGTCTATGAGGACGACGTTGCCCACGCTCTTACCCATCTTCAGCCCCCTGTTTACGATGTAGGCGTGGACGATGAGCCTCTTCGGGGGGCTCAGGCCCAGCATCCTCAGGACGGAGAACCATATGGCGCTGTGGAACCAGAGGATGTCTTTCCCGATAATGTGGTGCGCCTCAGCCCAGTACTTCTCGAAGCTGTTGTTGTCCCTCATGAAGCCCACCCCGGTGAGGTAGTTCAGGAGCGCGTCGATCCACACGTACGCCACGTAGTCCCTGTCGAACGGTAGCTCCACGCCCCAGTAGACCCTGCTCTTCGGCCTAGCCACGGACAAGTCCCTCAACCCCTCTTTCTTTATCCTGCTGAGGATCTCCCTGGCGTATCCCTCAGGGAAGACTATGCCGCCTTCCTCGATCAGCCTGGTGACCTCTTCCTGCAAGGCCGAGAGCTTGAGGAAGTACGTCTCCTCCTCCACTAGCTCCAGGGGCTTGTTGTGTATCGGGCAGAGCTTCTGCCCGCCCTGCTCGACGTATTCGCCCTCGCTGTAGAACTTCTCGCAGCTGACGCAGTACCACCCGCTGTACTTGCCCTTGTATATATAGCCCCTACTGTAGAGCTCCTCGAAGACCTTCTTGACCAGCTCCTCGTGGTCGGGATCCGTAGTCCTTATGAACCTGCTGTAGTTTATCTCGAGCAGGCTCCAGTACTTCTTGAACACGGGCACCATGCTGTCGACGAACTCCTTGGGCGTCTTACCAGCCTTCTCGGCAGTCCTCTGGAGCTTCAAGCCGTGCTCGTCTGTACCCGTCAGGAAGAACACGTCGTGCCCGTTGAGCCTGTACCACCTGGCCAGCACGTCAGCCAGCACCGTAGTGTAGGCGTGGCCGATGTGGGGTATGTCGTTTGGGTAGTATATCGGCGTCGTCACGTAAAACGCTTTCCCGGGCACTAGACCACCTAGGCCTTAAGGTGGCACAGGTAATAAAAATACTGTGCCGGAATAATCCAGAGTAATTTGCGGCTACTTGGCCGTGGGGTCTACGACCCTGCCGATGAAGAGTATGAGCCCTGTCTCCCTGTCCCTGATGAGGAAGAGGAAGGGGTGGTCCGCCACGAACGTCTTCTCGGGGACTACTGCCGTGAGAGTCACGACTACGGCTGTAGCCCCGGCGGCCTCTGTCCCCTCCTCGTCGACCTTCACGTAGGCCTGGTGGACGACCAGCGAGACGTAGAGGTCGCGCCTCCCGTCTATGCCCGAGAGGTCGGCGTCGGGGGTGAAGACTTTTCTGAGGTCTAGGCCCTGCAGGTGCTCGTTCAGGAAGTACTTCTCCTCTAGCTCGAAGCGCGGGATGCAGATCCTGTCCAGCTCCTCGGGCTTCAGCGCGGCTATGTAGCCCTTGAGCTTCTCCAGGCTCAGACCCGCCTCGAGGCCTCTAAGGCTACCCTTGGGCAGCACGATCACCATGCTTATCCCACTCCCAGAGTAGGGAAGCTCTAGAACCTTGGCCTCGCCGAGGTCGGCGTACATGAACTTCTTGCCGGAGGGCTCCATGCACATCATGGGAACCCTGACAGTCCTCCCCTCGGAGACCACAAAGTCGGACTCAAAAGTCATCCTCTTGTCGAAAGCGTAGAGCCACGAGCCCTTGAAGTACACAGCATTCGTGACCACGAGCCTGGTGAGGGGGTCTATGGAGCCTCTCGGCATGAGGTTCTTGATCTTCCCGCGGGTCTGCTCCTCTATGAACCTGTTTATCGTGAGCCTAGAGCCCTCGGGGTCGCCTACGAAGTCGAGGTTCGAGGCTCTAGCCCCATAATACTCGGCGACAGCACTGCTGTACTCCGGCAGTAACTCGAAGCCCCTCTGAACCCATATGGCGTTCCCGACGGCCAGCTCTACTCCTCCGATACTGTTCAGGTAGTTGTATACGCGCGCGTAGTTAGGCCTGAGCGCCCCGATGCTCGGGTAGCCGAGAGCGCTCCTGAACTCCTCGGCTGTAGCGCCCCGCGCCCCCTCGTACACGATCGCCAGAGCAGAGTACACGCTGAATGGCGAGGCGAAGACGTTCCCGTCCCCGCTGCCGGCCAGCTGCTTGTACAGCTTCAGCGCCAGGAGGTTGTTCGACTTTACGACCTCCTCTACCCCGCTCGCGGTGTAGTTTATCTCGTTGGCCAAAGGCGGTCTACTGGGACTATACGGGTAGAGGTATAAAGACGCTACGGCCACTATTGCTGCAATAAGAACTGCCCCAGCGACGGCTAGGGCAATACTCTCCAACTTCATGCCGGTCGTCTACTCAAGCCTGTACTGGAAGAAATACCCGACGCAGCGTGGATACGTACCAGCGCTACTTCTTCATGAAGCCGAGAACCAGGTACTTCTGGACGTAGCCAGTGAAGAGGAGCATTGGAAGCGAGGATATAATCCCGGCTGCGGCCATCTCGCCCCACTTAACCCCCCACTCCGATATGTAGCTGGCGATGACCAGCGGCACTGTGTAGTTCTTCAAGCTCTGTAGCAGGATTACAGCGTAGAGGAACTCGTTCCAGGTCATCAGCAGGCAGAAGATAGCGGTTGCCACCAGTCCCGGGGCAACTATTGGGAGCATGACCCTAACTAGTATAGTTAGAGGCCCGGCACCGTCGACGAGCGCCGCCTCCTCCACTTCCTTCGGGACAGCTCTGAAGAAGCCTATGAGAGTCCATAGCGCGAAGGGGAGCGTGTATATCTGGTAGGCCATGGCTACAGCGTTCAGGTTGTCCAGGAGCTTCATGGACGCGAACATCACGTAGATGGGAAGTATCAGGACTATAGGGGGTATTGTCCTGGCGAATAGCGTCCACGCCAGGAAGCCACGCCTAAAATACTCGTTTAGAGCCAGGCGTGAAATGGCGTAAGATGCTGGAACCGCGAGTGCGAGGGAAATCGCAGTTGAGAGGAAAGCCAGGTATACCGTGTTCACCAGGTACCGCTCGAACCCTTCCTGGAATAGCTTGACGTAGTTCTCGAAAGTTATCTTCGGGGAGAAAGCCTCGTAGACTTCCAGCCCCGCCCTCAGTGAAACGTTTGCAATCCAGTATATCGGCGTTAGCGTCCACAAGAGCACGAGCGCTATCCCCAGGTACAGCCCTATACTCTCGACCCTAATCCTCATTTCAGAATCACCTCCCGCACGTAGAGGGCGCTCAGAGACAGGATGATCACAAGCATTACGAATGATGCGGCAGACGCTTTCCCTACTTCCCAGAACACAAGCCCCGACTTGAATATGTAGAGGGATATCGTCTCGGTGGCGTGCGCTGGCCCGCCACCCGTGAGGAGGTAGACTTTATCGAATAGTCTGAAGGTGTCAATGCTCCTCAGAAGCAGTACCAGCGCTATGTAAGGCTTTAAGAGTGGCAACGTAATGCTCCTAAAGGTTCTAAAGGGAGAAGCCCCGTCGAGCGTTGCGGCCTCGTAGAGATCCCTCGGTATGGACTGCAGCCCAGCGTAGAAGATGAGGAAACACACGGGCGTCCACTGCCACGTGTCTATCAGGACTATGCTCGGCAGTGCAAGCTCGAAGCTTGTAAGCCACGCCTGTGGAGGCAAGCCTAGGAAGCGTAGTATATAGTTTAGGAGGCCAGTGTCGTAGTCCATCATCAGCTTCCACATTGAGCTGACGACCACAACCGAGAACATGTTCGGCAGAACTAGGAGCGGGACTATATAGTTCTTCCCTCTCACTCTCTGGTTTACGAGGACTGCTACGCCCAGGCCTAGGAGAGTTTGGGCAAATGTCGCCATTAGCGAGAAGAGAACGGTATTCCAGACACTTACTGAAAATACATCGTCCTTCAGGAGGCTCAAGTACTCGTTTAACCCCGTAAACTTGAACTCGCCTGACACTAGGTTGTAGGCGTGGAGCGAGTAGTAAAACACCCCTAGTATCGGGTATACGGTCAGGAAGGCTAGGAGCAGGAGAGAAGGGAGAATTAGAAAAACAGCTATTTTCTGGCGCAAGGGCTTTCCACCTTTTTCCTCCTATCTATCCTCCAGCGAGGACCCTGTCTATCTCTTCTGAAGCTTTAGCAACGGCGTCTGCCGGGCTGATCTTCCCTGCGAGCACCTGGTTCACGTAGCTGCCGAATATGTCTTCAATCTTAGGCCATAGCGGCGTCCTGGGCCTGGGCACCGCAGTCTCGAGGCTCTTAACCTGCACTGCTACCCACCTTCTCAACCCAATAACTTCCTTGTCGTTGCCGACACTAGACCTAACCGGCGGCAAGCCCTTGTATATAGCCATCAACTTCTGCATGCGCGCGCTAGTTGTGTACAGTATGTAGTTGAGAGCAGCGACCTTATTCTGGGAAGCTACATTAATACCCCAATACCACACTCCCAGCAAAGGTGAGGGTCTCTCCCTCTCCCCCGGCGTCACGGTGTACGCCAGTAGTCCTGGAACCTTACTAACTGCAGGGTTATCTGCGTCCTTAATCCAGCCAGGCCAGGTCTCGGTACTCATCGCTATCCTACCGCCTACTAGACGGTCGCGGACATCTGGAGTATTGAAGTTCTCGACACCCGGGGGAGCATACTTTTTAAGCTGGAGTAAGAATTCGAGGGCTTCTACAGCCTTGGAGTCTAGGGCGCTCTTCTTCAAATCGTCCGAGACTATCTTGCCGCCGAAGGCATACAGTATCGGCTGGAAAGCCGTGGCAACGGGGTTGCCCTTAACCCCTCTAAAAGCTATAGGGTACTCTACGAGACCAGAAACCTTTATCTTCTCGCAGGCATTAAGAACATCAGTCCAGGTCTTCGGCTCTGCCAAGCCAAGTTTGTCGAACACGTCTCTCCTGTAAGCAAAGATTTGGACGTTACCCATCTGCGGGAACGCTACGAGCTTGCCTGTCTTGTACGGGTGCCTCCCCACGTCTATCAGTACCTTCGGGAAATCGCCGAGATCAAGAGTTACGCCTGCCTCTTTCGCGAGCGACTCGATGTCTACGAGCCAGCCCGCCTCGCCGAACTGCGGTATCCAGGGGTCGTCCATGTATACGAGGTCTACTGCACTAGAACCTTGCTGGAGCGTCAAGACAATCTTGTCGTATAGTGGGCTGTAAGCGAGGGGTGTATAGTCAACTTTATAGTTCGGGTTCTCCCTAGTGAAGAAGTCTATAACAGCAGAGTTAATATCGTTGTGCTCTGCGTCCCTGCCAAGGAGCGAGAGGGAATAAACCTTAGCAGCGGGTGTAATTGCTGTAGGTGGGCGGGATGAACCGTAGAGGTAGCCCCCGCTGAAGCCGAGGATAAAGGCCCCTGCGCCTAGGGCCGCTAGCTTGAGGAAGTCTCTTCTTGTTGCCATATCATGTGTATTGCTTCTATCACTGGTAATAATTCTTTCGCCATTTGTTTATAAATAGGAAAATTTATAAATGAATTATGGAAAGTATATAGGCCTATATTTTTGGGAGAAGAAACACCTATTTTTCAATGATGAAGCGCCGCCTCCTTCACTAAGGAATACTCGCAGGTATGCCTGGTAATCTAGCTCTTGCCTGAGAGCCCTCAGGCCCTAACACACGCTCTTATGCTTAAAGCCTCGCCCTCCGAGGCGGGCCGTGCTTCTAAGTAGCATTACGGCCGGAGTTATGCCCCTGGAGGGGCTTAGCAAGAGGATTATTGCCTGAGGTTAGTCCCGAGAGCCTGCCTCGGGCAAAGCAGCCGTGACGGCCTTTCTGTCCGGCATCGGGCTAGAGCCGCCCGTTTTTCAGCAGTTTTCCCGTGTCAGCTACTCCCGGGTACTGGCCCAAAGCAAATATATTCCTAAGGTGGAGGGTTTACAGGGTATGCGCCACTCCTATCTGCTTGCACTGATCCTGGTGTCGCTCGTCGCGCTGGACGCCCTCCCACAGCATGTTGGATTAGAGGTTGCTTGGAGGAGAATTTCTGCAGAGGGCGTCGCGTACTCTGCGTGTACAGGCAAGTACGTATACGTCGTCGGCTACGAGGGATCCGGCGCGAATACTTCGGCGAGAGTAGAGGCCCTGAACCCGGCGGACGGCTCTCTAGTCAAGAGCTACACGTACAGGGGCGCAAGAGTCTTTTACTCGTGCGCGTACGCGCGCGGCAGACTGCTCGCCGCCGGCGTGACCTCGGAGGGCAGGTGGGTCGTGGCCTCCTTCGCCGACGACCTGTCCCCGCAGGCCGCCGTCACTAGCGTGGCCGGCTACGCCGCCTCGCTCGCCACAGACGGGGAGTACCTGTACGTAGCTGGCGTCGATGCGTCCACGGCTAGCGTGAGGGTGGAGAAAAGAGAGCTAGGCACGCTCAGCCTCGTAGCCGCGTACAGCCCAGGCGTGCCCAACACGAACGCCTACTCGTGCACGCACGGGGGCGACTCAATCTGGCTTGCGGGCTCGGCCCTCACGCCCAGCGGCTTCAAGTGGAGGGTTGAAAGGCTCGCTACTAACTTGAGCTCCCAGCTGAGGCTCCGGCCGGAAGTCGGGGGCCACGCTTTCTCGGTTGCGTACTCGGGCGGACTGGTATACGTTACTGGACCGAACGGGACAGCAGTTTTCGACGCTAGCGGCGCGGTGCTCGCCAGAACCTCGACGGGGGGTTACGGGCTGGCCCTCCTAAACGGCACGCTCGTGCTCTACACTGCTAGAGTGGAGCCGCTACTCCTACTCTTGAACTCGACAACACTAGACCTGCTAGCGACACTGGAGCTATCACAGGGCAGGGCAGTCCCCTCCTTCGGATCCGTGGCTCTCCAGCAGTCCACGCTCTATATAGCTGGTGCAGAGGAGGTGCAGGGGAAGGCTCACTGGGCCGTATACGCTGTCAGGGCGCTACGCCCGCAGGTGAACGCTACAAAGCCCCCGGCCAGCGCTCCAGCTAATGCCACGAGCACGCCACAAGCAGTGCAGCCACAGCAGCCCCTAGCAGTATTCCTCCCCGAGGCCGTCGCCTCTATAGCCATGGTGGCCGGCATTGTGGCCGCTGTTGTTGCCATAAAGCGTGGCAGGAAGAAGAAGCAGAAGTCCTAGCCTGGGCCGTTGTCCTTTTCTCTGCCTCCCCTAGACGTACCTATTCTGGTGAGTTATTACACACATTTAATGACAACGTCAATATATAAAGATATCAATATACGAATTTATAAAGCTTAGTAATTATCAATATAGTGTTATGACAACAGCCTTATCAAGGCGTGACTTCCTGAAGGCGACAGGACTCGTGGCAGTCACTCTAACGGCAAGCACGCCTGCGCTCCGGCTCCTGAGGCCCGCCCAGCAGGAGAAAAACCTCCAAGGAGGACAAGAGCAGTACGTGCCGAACATATGCATGATGTGCCCAGCGGCTTGCCAGATCCTAGTCCGCGTTAAGGACGGCAAGGTAGAGAAGATAGAAGGTAACCCCAAGGGGCCCACGAACCTGGGGAAGATCTGCGCGAGGGGGCAGGCCGGCGTCTTCCGCGTGTACAACCCGGACAGGCTAAAGAAGCCGCTGGTACGCGACAGCCCAGCCACGAGGGGGTCTTTCCAGGGTCTCAGGGAGGCCTCGTGGGACGAGGCCCTAGAAGCCGTAGCGTCCCACCTCAAGAAGCTCATAAGCGAGGGCAGGGTCAAGGAGGTCTTCATGCTCGGAGGCTGGCCGGCGTGCCTCTACCTCGAGCCCTACATGAAGGCTTTTGCCAATACTATCGGGACGCCTAACGCTATCGGAACCCCCGGTGCAACGTGCTTCTTCCCGAAGGCCTTCGGCTGGAGTACTGCCATCGGGGTAGGGGCTCACAGCCAAATACTCGTAGACTACGAGAACGTAAAGTACCTCGTCGTCATCAGGAGGAACTTCTTCGGGAGCCTGAGCGTCGTCCACGGCGTGCGGGCAGGCCAGAAGCTCGGGAACTACAAGCTCGTCGTCGTCGACCCGAGGTTCAGCGAGACAGCGGCAAAGGCTGACCTGTGGATTCCGATAAAGCCGGGCACAGACCTAGCCTTCCTCCTGGCGCTAATTAACGTCGTCGTGAGCGAGGGCCTCTACGACTCCGACTTCCTGAGGAAGTTTACAAACGCGCCGATGCTGGTGGCCGAGGACGGCTCGCCGCTGACAGCTGGAATAGAGGGGGGCAAGGTAAAGTATCTCGTGTGGGATCTGGCCCAGAGCAAGGCCGTTAAGCACGAGGAGGCGATCCTGCCGGCCCTAGAGGGCGAGTTCGTAGTTGGGGGCAAGAAGGCTAAGCCTGTCTTCCAGCTACTGAAGGAGAAAGTTGCACAGTACACGCCGGAGTGGGCTGAAGGCATAACCGGCGTCCCCGCCTCGCTGATAAGACAGGTAGGGATAGAGTTTGGCAAGACTAGGCCAGCTGCTGTGGACACAGGCTGGCACGACCCCAAGTACAAGAACAGCGTCATGACCTGGAGGGCTGCTGCCGTACTCAACGCTCTAGTTGGAGGCCTCATAAAGGACGGCGTGCTCATAACAGGCGTCGGGAGCATCGCCACGCCGCCCCCCGACGTAAGCGAGGAGAGCGTCATGAGGATCTGGGGGACGAGGCAGGGCGTCGCAATGGCTTCTAAAGGCTTCACGTACCAGGGCTTCCTGGACGCCATCGAGAAGGGAGACCCCTACAAGGTCTCGACGCTCTTCTTGTTCTCAGTCAACCTGGCTTTGACTGCGCCGGACTCCTCCAGGTGGCGTGAAGCCCTGAAGAAGCTAGACAAGGTTATAGCAATCGACATCTACCCCATCGATGCTGTACTCTACGCCGACATAGTGCTGCCTGAGACTACATACCTCGAGAGGGACGACCCCCTCTACGCTATGGCTTACGCGCCTGTTCTCGGCTTCCAGACCAGGGTTGCGGCCGTTCAACCGCTGTTCGACACAAGGCACCTCGTAGACATAATAGTGGGGATACTCAAGAAGCTCGGAGCAGAGTACTACGAGAAATACTGGTTGAACCTCGCCAAAGCACTCGGGGCTAAAGACCCCGCGGCGCTAGCCCCCAAGCTCAGGGAAGCCTACGAGAAAGAAGGCGTCAAGGGGATACGCAGGGTTCAGGCGCAGGCGAGGAATCTGGACGTCGCTAGGCTTGAGAGCGAGGGGCTAATCGTCGTCAAGGACTCTACTGCGCTGCGTAGCGAAATGATCCAGAGGGCGCAGGCCGGACAGCTACTGACTCCTACGGGCAGGGTAGAAGTATTCAGCTTCGCCCTGAACGCCATCAAGGCCAGGATGGGCTACCAGCCCTACTGGGATCCGGTAGTAGCCTGGGCAGAGCCCGAAGTCTTCAACAAGGCGGACGGCAAGCAGACCTTCTACCTCGTCTACGGGCGTGTACCAACGATGACTCACACCTCTACTGCAGACGAGCCGTTCCTGTCCGTGCTCACCTCCGACTTCAAGAGGATGGCGTGGATCAACAGGAAGGTGGCCGAGAGCCTCGGGATCAAGAAGGGCGATAGAATCAGGCTCGTCAACGTGGACACGGGCAAGGCGGTCGAGGCAGTAGCCTTCCCGACGGATCTGGTCAGGGAGGACACCGTGTGGGTCTCCAGCGACTTCGGCCACGCTAGCGAGGCGCTACGCTTCACTAAGTTCGGCGTACCGTACCACGTACTCACGTCGATAAAGGCGGATCCCGTTGCGGGTGGTGTTATGTCACAAGAAGTTGTTGTCCGCGTCGAGAAAGTGTAGGGGTGGTTTAGATGGCGAGGTACGGGATGGTTATAGACCTGAATAAGTGCATTGGTTGCGGGGCCTGCGTCATGGCGTGCATTGCGGAGAACAGGAGGGAACAGGCCCTCAAGGCCGTAAGCGAGGGCTTGAAGGCCCTGGAGAACTTCAAGAAGAGGACGTACATAACTACTCACATAGCTGGGACGTACCCCAACGTCGGCATGTACTACCTCCACATGATATGCCAGCACTGCGAGAACCCGCCCTGCGTGTCCGTCTGCCCGACTGGCGCCAGCTACCAGACGAAGGAGGGTGTCGTGCTCGTGGACAAGAGCAAGTGCATAGGGTGCGAGTACTGCGTCCAGGCCTGCCCCTACGGGGCGAGGTTCTGGGACTCGTACATACGCTCCATCGACAAGTGCACGTTTTGCATACACAGAGTGTCAGCGGGAGAGCTGCCAGCATGCGTGTCAACATGCCCCACGGGTGCGAGGATGTTCGGCGACCTAGACAATCCAGCTAGCGAGGTCTCGAGAGTTGTCGCCACTGGATCAGCGGTCGCTTTCAAGAAAGAGGAGGGTACTAAGCCGAAGGTATTCTATGTCCTGCCAATGAGGAGGAGGTGATGCAGGATGATGGAAGTACAACACGCGTGGGATATTAGAATTGTCCTAGATCTCACTCTGGGCGGGATGGGAGTAGCGGCTTTCATACTCGCCTTCCTGAGCTACATTAGAGGCGAGAGAGAGTTGAGCCTGAAGGCCGCGCTGGCCGGGATAGCCTCGCTGTTGCTCGGCCTCATAATCCTCGTAACACACCTTGGCAAGCCTGAGGCGGCGGCCTACACGCTCCTTTCGCCAAACTTCGGGTCTGTAATGGCGCTGGGAGTCTTCTTCAACGTCCTTACACTGATCTTCGGGGGCTTGTTCGCCCTGCCCGCTCTGGTAAAGCTACCCTACGCCACAAACGAGAAAGTAATGAGAGTGCTCGGACTCCTGGGTGCGATATTCTCCTTCCTGGTAATGTCGTACACGGGCGTGCTGCTCGCCAGAACAAGCATACACCTCTGGAGGAGCCCTGCGACCCCCCTGCTGTTCATCTTCCTAGCCTTCTCGAGTGGTGTAGGCCTTTACGTACTCACAGCCCAGGCCCTCAAAAAGGAGGTTGCGAGAAGCATTCTCGACGTCGGGGTGCTGGCGACCCTCCTAGCTCTAGTCACGTTCACCCTGTACTTCGTCATAGCAAACATCTCCACGGAGGCCTTCAGGGCCTCGATAGAGCTGATGCTTTCAGAGTACCTCGCCGGCACTATCGCGCTCTACGTCCTGGGCTTTATAGCCCCGCTGGCGCTCTACGCCTACTACGTCAGGAAGCCCTCCAAGGCGCTACTGCTCTCAATTGCTGCCTTACTCATCCTGCAGAGCCTCATTGCACGATTCCTGGTGGTTTATACCGGGGTCATAGAGCTCCCCTGGTAAAAAAATTCTTTCTTTACCTGCTCATGGTCGGAGGTGTAGTCTACTTGGTTGAGGCGAGCTTGCTCTGGGAGCGTGGAGTCGTGTACAAGGCCCTAAGCTTGTCGTTCTATACGCCGAGCGACGCCGACGCCCAGAGGGAGCTGTCAGAGTACCTCACGTTGCTCCTAGACGTCCGCGCGCTGCCCATAGACCGGGACACCATCAGGTTTTTCGCTGAGTCGTGGCGTAGGGCGTGGACGCTTCCGCGGGACGAGCTACTCAGGGAATACACGAGGCTCTTCGTGAACGACTACCCCGAGCTTAAGTGCCCTCCCTTCGAGACGTACTGGAGAGACGGGAAGCGCACCATATACGGGTCAGGGTATAGCAGCCTCCTGGAGATCTACAGGCAGGCGTCGCTCGAGTCCTCCCCGGAGGTCAGACTCCCCCTCGAGCACGTGGCACTAGAGCTAGAACTAATGTACTACCTTGTGGTCTCGAGCGCCGATAACGCAGGCTTCCTCTGCCTCCAGGAGAAGTTGTTCAAAAACCACATTGGGAGGTGGGCTGAACCCTACGCGCAGTGCCTGGAGAGTAGTGCCAGCCTAGACAACTACAGGGCTTCTGCGAAGTTGCTCCGCGAGCTCTACAGGGTGGAGAGGGGGCTCTTCGACTCTACGAGCTTCTGCGTCTAGCTCATGCCAAGCTATTTATCCAGCCTTTTTCCTAGGAGTAGCTGTGGAGAGCGCTGTAGCCCTGGCCCGAAAGCTAGCCCGCGAGCTGATGGGGGACGACTTCGTCCACGGCTACCCACACGTTGAGCGCGTGATGAGGCTTGGGGAGGAGATAGCCTCAGAAGTCGGGAACGTCGACATGAACTTACTACGGCTAGCAGTGTACCTACACGACATAGGGAGGAGGATTGGGGAGCCACACGCGTACTATTCTGCCAGGCTTGCCGGAGGCATCTTGAGCGAGTGGGGAGTCGGCGAAGACGTCGTGAAACTCGTCGTTAACGCTATTGAGTACCACAGCTTCAGCTACGCCAGGAGCCGCGGAGTAAAGCCTCTAAGCGTCGAGGCAATGGTGCTCAGCGACGCAGACAAGCTGGACGCCCTAGGCATCGTAGGCTTCTTGAGGGTCATGGCTTACGGCTTCGAGAACGGGCGGAGCGTCGAGGAGAGCCTGAGGCACTTCGACGAGAAGATCTTCAAACTCAAAGACTTGCTGCACTTCGATGCCTCCAGGAGGCTTGCCGAGGAGCTCGAGGCCAGGACGCGCACTGCTGTCAGCTGGCTCGCCGAGGAGCTCGGCATAAAGCCTATAACGTGGCAGGGGCGGTATTAAGCGATGAGTGAACCTTCTACGGGGGTTTCAGGCCTAGTACTATACCCCGGCAGGGAAGTACACGTCGTCCTGGTTCTCCTGGAAAAGGAGGCTCAACTCGCGAAGTTTCTCCCAGGGGTGGCGGGTTGCTCCGAGCTCGGGGTAGAGGTTCTCGACTTGTGGACGACACGAGGGGGGTTCGCGCTAGCCCTCCTCGCGTCGGTGGCGCCCACACGGGAGGGGGGCGTCGAAGCGTTTGTAGACTGCCTCGGGAAGCTGGACGGCGTCAGGGCCGTAGACAGCACGCGGGGCTTCGCGGGCGGCCTAGCGGTCGAGAGCTGGGGTTTCCCGGTGCTACCCGGTACTTCGAGGACGCTAGTCCTCGAAGCCGGCCTCTTTAGCTCTATGCTCAGGGAGAGCTGGAAGCTCCTCGGGAAGGCGTTCCAGCTACCGCTCTACAACTCCACTTTTTCCTACGGGCGCGACCTCGCCCGGAGGCTCAGGGGGCTGGGCCTAGACGAGAAAAGCTTCCTGTACGCCGCGTCGGAGGTAATACGCCACCTCGGCCTAGGCAGAGTCTTCTGGGAGACCGTTACAGACACGCGTGTAGCTGTCACGGTTTACGACAGCCTGGAGTGCAGTGCCATGGTGGGAGTCCCGGGGTACGAGTCGTCTATCCTCAGGGGTCTAGTAGCGGGCGTGGTCGCGGAGCTCTGGGGCGCCGACAGGAGCCAGGTCGATGCCAGGGAGACGTCCTGCGTAGCGAGGGGGGATAGGGCCTGCCGGATAGAGGTCTTGTCGAGGCAGAAGTAGTACCCCGAGACCTCATCACTGCTCAGACCGCTGAAGGCCCTGTCACGGCTCCTCTTCAACTCTCTACGCAGTTTAAACTTTAAATTTTTATCCCCTCGTGAGCTTGTCTACCCGTGCCCACAGTAGAGGAGCTGATAGGCAATACGCCGCTCGTCAGGGTAAACAGGATTGAGGGCTTGAAGGGTCGCGAAGTCTACGTGAAGCTCGAGTACATGAACCCTACTGGCAGCCACAAGGACAGGATAGCGCTCTACATGATCAGAGATGCCGTCGAGAAGGGTTTGCTGAGACCTGGCGGCACAGTAGTCGAGGCCTCGAGCGGCAATACAGCGATAAGCGTAGCATGGCTAGCGAGGCGCCTCGGCTTCAAGGCAGTAATTGTAGTCGAGGAGGGGACTTCTCCGGCTAAGGTCGCCGTGCTGAGGGCTCTCGGCGCTGAGGTCATATTCGCCCCGAAAGTCCCGGCAGGCCACCCTGACCACATGGTTAACGTCGCCAGGAGGGTGGCGTCAGAGAGGGGAGGAGTGTTCCTGGCCCAGTACTCTAACGAAGCGAACCTCAGGGCCCACTACGAGACTACGGGCCCCGAGATCTACAGGGCGCTGGGCGACAAGATAGGCTGCTTTGTCATGGGCGTGGGTACGGGCGGAACCCTCGTAGGTGTCTCTAAGTACTTGAAGGGCCTCCTAGGCCACAGGGTGAAGGCGGTAGCCGTGGTGCCGAGAGGGTCGCCCATCGTAGGCGGTGCTGGCAGGGGGGAGGAGATCGAGGGCCTAGCCGTGTCTATGATCCCTGATATCTTCGCGCGCAACCGTGGGCTCGTAGACGAGGTCGTCGAGGTCTCGCTGGCAGAGTCCGTGGAGTGGATGGTGAGGCTCGCCCGGGAGGAGGGCATACTCGGGGGCCTCTCCACGGGCGCGAACATGGCTGGCGTCTACAAGGTTCTGGAGGGTTGCGAGGGGGCTATAGTCACGCTTGCACCAGACTCAATCTTCAGGTACACCGGTGTCCTCGAAAACTACGCAATAAGGGATATATTGTAGCTTCGGCGATTATTGCTCATGGATAGCAGTCACCTTGTAGCCGGGCTTAGAGACCTCAACAGCGCCTCGAAGCTGTTGTTCATCGCGTCAATACTAGGCTTAGTAGCCGGTGCAGCTCTACTCCTACTAGTCCCAGCTCTGTTCTTTACTGCTGTCTCCCATGCAGCTACAGGCCTCTCCAGGCTTATACTGACTTGGTTGCCACTCATCATGGTCTCTGGAGCGCTAGCACTTGCCTCGGCTATTATTGGCATCTACGCCGTCTACGCCAAGCTCCTCCCATCGAGTAAACACTTCGCGGAGTGGAGGCCGGCGAACTTCGAGACTCCTAGGAAGCTCCTCTACATCGGCTACTGGGGCGCGCTGGTGCTGGCACTCCTAGCTCTCGTCTCTGGAGTAGCGCTCCTCGCGAGCATAGCCCCCCTCTTCATGAGAGGATCACACCCTGAGGGGCTGATGGGCATGCTCGTGATGCTCCTCGCCCCGCTGGCCTTGCTTGTACTGGCCGCTATACTCGCGTTCGTGGGCTTCGTAGGCGAGGTAATGCTATTCTACGAGCTGGGCACGGCTCTGGCCTCCGAGAGGTTCAAGCAAGTCGCACTGCTGACAATAGCCTACTACGTCGGCGGCATGCTCTTAGCCTTCATCCCCGTCTTCACTGTGACACTACCCCTCTCGCTCGTCGCGTCAGGCCTACAAATCGTCGCCTACTACCTGGCAATGGAGGAGTCTGCCAGGTTGCTGGCGTCGCTTCCCTCGCAGCAGTCCACGCTGCAGGGCCAGGTGTAAGTCAGTGCCGGAGGTCAAAGTAGTTGAATATCCCAGTGTGCCGAGTAGCGAGGACATTTCGCGGGCACTCGGGGAGCTCGACGGCCTGGTACTCGTGGGGTCGTGGGGCCCCGCGGAGTGGCTTGGTCTCCGGGAAGAGTTGAGGAGGATTGGCGCTAGGTGGCACAGAGTAGTATACGTCGACAGGGAGCGCGACCCCCAGGTTTCGGGGCTTAGCCTCGAAGACCTTGTAGCGTCTTTTAAGGCGTATCTCGAATCCTCTGCAGGCTACATCGCTGTAGTCGTGTCCGACGCCGGCAAGAGGGTCTCTAGGCGCGAGCTACTCAAGGCGGGCCTTGGGGTGTTCTTCGTCTACACCGCAATGCCGGAGGTGAGGGCAGAGCAGTGCCTCTCGCTCAGGAGCTGTGGCATATGCCTGCCATCGTGCCCCTACGGGGCGCTGTCGCAGAAACCTCCCCAAGTGTCGGAGAGAAAGTGCACGGAGTGCGGGCTCTGTGCGTCCTACTGCCCCACAGGCTTGCTGTACGTCCCGTCACACCCCCCTACCGCCGCGAGGAGGCTGTTCCACGAGCTGAAGTCGAGAGGCGCCGCTAACGTGATCGTGACGTGCCCCGAGGGCAGGGCACTAGTCTACGAGGACGAGACGGGCTTGAGCGGCGCCGTTGTAGAGTTGCCCTGTATAGCGGCCCTGAGGATACACGAGTACCTATTCGCTAGGCAGGTAGGGTTGAGGGTAGTACCCTACTGCCCCAACAGGCTCAGAGAGAAGTGCCCCAGGGGTGGGGCAGCAGAAGAGTACTTGAGCCTTATAGCCGAGACAGAAAGCCTGCTAGCTGGGAGGCCGGAGGCAACACCCGCCTGGATCGAGAAGTTGCCAGCTCTAGCCTCGCCGCTAGCCGGGGACAAGGACGAGTGGGTGCAGCTCTCAAGGCTTCCGCTCTTCCGCGTGGACGTTAACAGGGAAGCATGCACGCTCTGCGGGGCGTGCGTGAAGGCCTGCCCGGCGCACGCCTTAACCTTAGTACGGGACGGGGGCTACAAGCTCAAGTTCACGCACGCTGAGTGCATCGGCTGTGGTGCCTGTATGGGAGTCTGTCCCGAGAGGGCCGTCAGCGTCGTGAGAGCCGCTAACCCCCTGTTCCTCTCGACAAGACAGTCCCTGGAGGTCGCCAGCTCCCCCGAAGCACACTGCAAGAGGTGCGGCGCCCAGATAGGGCCTGAGGTGAAGATCAAGAGGCTGGCTGGTAGGCTGTCGAGGGCCGGTGTACCGCCTGCGCAACTGGAGAGACTCTGGCTCTGCGAGAAGTGCAAGCAGGAGGCTCTAGCCGACGAGTTCAGGGAGTTTCTCTCGTCGTCCTCTTCGTAGCTACGAGTGTGTAGCTTGAGAAGCGCCCCCTCTCGAGCCTCAACACGGAGAACCCCTCGAGGAGGCCGCCCAATTCAGACAGTGCTAGGAGATTGCCCGGGAAGCCCACTATTCTCTCGAAGAGCCGTATGACGCGGCCCATAGGCTTACTCCCGTCAAAGTCGAATACGTATAGGAAGCCCCCCTCCCTCAACACACGCGCGGCTTCCCCAATACCCTCTCTGGGGCTCTCAAGGTGATGAAGAGAGTCGTGGAAGACGGCGGAGTCTACAGACCCGCTCCTCAGCGGGAGGTGACAGCCACTGGCACAGACGAATTCAACTACCCCCCCTCTCCTGGCGCGAGGGAAGTGCGCCGGGTCGACGTCTACTACGATGCTAAGCTCGAACTTGCCGGAAGCCAGGTATGCGAGAGTCCCCCTCGCCCCGCCGACATCCAGGAGTATCCTTCCAGGGGCAATTAAGCTGGCGGGTCTCTCGTAGATCTTCTCAGGAGCTAGCCTGTATAGGGCAATCAGCAGAGCTCTACCAAGCTTCACCTGTATCGGCACCTTCTCTAGCTTTTAGGTACTTGTAGTTTGTGTAATGTTAAACTTATATATAAGTTGGATTTTAACATGTCGATCAAGCCTAACATGTCGGTCGGTCGACCTTTCATGGGTGTGAGATCCAGAGAGCTCGAGAGGAGTATCTTGGCACTACTCTTAATGGGCTTTACGGCCTCCCTGGGTAGCTCTATTGTAGCCGTCGTCCTACAGCCATACCTTAAGCACCTAGGCCTCACGCCGCAGGACGTCGGGGCCCTGCAATTCGCGATGTCGCTGGCCACGGCACTGGCGCTAGTGCCCTCAGCCTACCTAGCGGACACTTACAGTAGAAAGAAGGTAGCAGTAGCCTCCCTAGCGTTCTCGGCGCCGGGCCTACTCATTGTGGTGTTCGGCGGGGAGAGACAGCTCTTGTACCTTGGTTTCATCTTAGTGGGAGTGGGTAATGCCTTGACTGCAGTGTCCCTTAACCCCCTCCTAGCTGACGTGACTCCAGCGGAGAAGCTCGACGCCGTCAGCTCTATTTCCCAGGTGCTGGGCCTCACGGGGGCCTCTATAGGCTTGGCTCTCTCGTGGCTCCCACAGTTGATGGCGTCCTCTACGGGTAGCCTCCTCTACGCCTACCGCGTATTCATGCTTACTGGAGGAGCAGTATCGCTTGCAAGCCTCCTGCTACTCCTCATAGTAAGGGAGGAGAGGAGGGGCTTAGGGGGTAAGAGCTTCCAGCTAGCTTTCTCGCGCGAGACTATGCTCCTCTCCGGGCTGGGCGCGGTCATAGCGTTTGGCGCTGGTGCCTCAGTCTGGATCATCAACTACTACTTCATGCTCAAGTTCGGCGTTGAGGCCGGCGAGCTCGGGACAAGGATGCTGGCGGAAACCCTCCTGATGATACCTGCAACGTCGGCGGCCCCACTCGTGTCGGCGAGGCTAGGGACGCTAAACGCTGTGCTAGTGTTGCAGTCTGCCTCGATCCCCCTCCTCCTGTCGACAGCCCTTGCACCGGACTTCGTCTCTGCCGCCGCGCTGTACACCGCTAGGAGCCTGCTGATGAACGCGAGTAACCCCCTCTTCTGGGCCTTTAGCATGAGGCTTGTAGGCGAGGAGGAGCGCTCGAGGTACACTATGCTAAACACTCTAGCATGGCAGGTCGCGGGAGGGGCAGGCTCTGCTGTCGGCGGCTGG
This sequence comes from Infirmifilum lucidum, assembly GCF_014876775.1. NCBI lineage: Archaea > Thermoproteati > Thermoproteota > Thermoprotei > Thermofilales > Thermofilaceae > Infirmifilum > Infirmifilum lucidum. Next base: position 1,606,955 of record NZ_CP062310.1, read on the forward strand.
CTCATGGCCATGAACGTGGACTCCCCCATCTACTTCACGGCTGCAGTCTACGTGGTATACCTACTCCTCCTCTACTACCTCTTCAGGGGTACAACTAGACACTTGTAGTCGCCATCCTTTTCCGGGTAGAAATCCGGGTTCTGCAGGTGGCAGGCGAGTAGCTTCTAGAACGCTACAAGTAGGAAAGTCCATTAAGTTAATACATGTACGTTTTGCCGTATAACGTATGAGCTTCTACGAAGCTGAAGTTCTTAGGGAAAGGGCCAACGAGTTTCTGATCGCCGCTGAAGACCTCTTTAGCAAGGGCTTCTACGACTTGGCAGCCTTTAGCGTCGAGCAGTACTGCCAGCTTATAGTGAAGTACAAGCTCTTGGTTAAAGTGGGGTACTACCCTAGAACCCACTCGCTGGTAAGCCTAATTAGGGAGCTCTCTAAGGTGGCGCCCCAAGTCAAAGTCCTGCTGGAGGAGGATGAGGTGATTATAGCCAGGATAGAGGACGCCTATATAGGTTCACGGTACCTACCGAGGAGGTACAGTAGGAGGGAAGTCGAAGACATGCTTAAATTCGTTAAAGACAAGTTCAGGAGAGTGGTAGAGAGTGTATGACCCCACTCTAGAGGGTTTTAGGCGTTACAAACAGCTGGAAAACTACAGGGAGGTAGCTAAGAGAGTGAAGGAGATAATCCTGAAGGAGGGCTACACCCTACTCCACTTCTTGGTGTTCGGGTCTGTAGTGAAGGGGGAGTTCACTGCGAGCAGCGACATAGACATCCTGGTAGTCATAAAAGGGATAAGCTACGAGGAGGCTGTCAAGCTGAAGGCCAAGGTCTACAGGGAGGTTGACGCACCACTAGAGCTCCACGTCGTCGACGAAAAGGGGTTCGAGTGGTACAAGCGGTTCATAGACGCCTACGAGAGTATCTGAGCCAGCTTCTTATCTCCTGTGCAAAGAACTGCTCGTGAGCTTCCCGGCAACCCCTTGAAGGCCTCTTTTCAGAACCACTGCCATGAGCGGCTCTACAGTTGCACCATAAAATATAGAATGCAACTTCTAATACTCACCCTGCGTGATGTTCCGTAGCCCTGTACTATGCTGGTTTGTAGCCTGGGGTGTAGGGCTAGGGGAAGACTGGCCTATGGTTGCTTACAGCGTGTGATCAACTACTAGGGGGTTCAGGAGTTGGCCTGTGCTTAGGGGGGTAAGTGTCATTTTTATTGCAAGTGCGGAGAGCGGGAGCTATGTATGACTAAAAACCTTCCTGTCTATATAGGTAGACTACCTCAGTTCCTGAGGCTTGCTAGTAGCTTCAGAGTAGCGCTTATATACGTCCCTCGACCCATATGGGTTGAGGGTCATAGTACATGCAAGACTTTACGAGAGAGTGGGCCTTGAGCTGGGTTAGGGGCTCTATAGTGGGCTACGTGAGAGGATCTACACCTCTTAACATAGTTCTGGGTAGGATTAAGAGAGCGTTAGAGAGTTACGGGGTTACAGTGAATGATATAGAACTCATAGTAAAGTCTATAGAGGCTGACCCCTCAGCCCTGCCGCACATGGATTTACCGGCTAAAAAGGCGAAGCTGAATGAGTTGAGGGAGGCCCTAAAGGGCATGAGAGGGAGCAACCGGGGCCCAGTCAGTGGTGGGGGATATGGCAGGCTATAATGCAGTGAAGCTGGCCCTGTGGTCGTTTATCAGGAGGTTTAGGGGGGAGAGGTTCAGCATGGGGGACGCCAGGGCCTACGTCTCCGCGCTGGCTGACATATTCATTGCCAGGGACGGGCTTCCGTTCGTGGAGGCGCTAGAGGAGGCCCTCAGGCACGCGAGGGCGTCTACTGCGGGGGGCTATCCTAGGGACTACTGGGAGGTGTACGAGGAGTGGCTCAGGCTGGACAGGACACGCCTGGCCCAGGACGGGTTCCCGAGCTGGGAGAGGCCGGAGCCCGTGAGGGAGCGGTACGGGCTCGCTGTCGTGTCGCTGTTCACAGGAGCCTACGGGCTCGACTTGGGGTTCGAGGAGGAGGGCTACGACGTCACAGTTGCCCTAGACGTGTCCGAGGACTCCCTCAGCGAGCTAAAGGCCAACAGGCCCCGCATCCCGTTCCTCCTCGGCGACATAAAGAGGTTCTCGACCAAGGACATCCTGGAGGAGGCAGGCCTAGTCCCGGGCGAAGTGGACGTAGTGACTGGCGGGCCCCCATGCCAGCCCTTCAGCCCGGCCGGGAAGAGGCGGTCTCTGGGGGATCCGAGGGCCTCAGCCCTCATGGAGTTCATAAGGGTTGTGAGGGAGGCCAGGCCCAGAGCCTTCGTTATGGAGGAGGTTCCCGGGCTCCTGAGCGCCAGGGTGAAGCACGTCCCGATAAGGGAACGGGGGGAGAGGCCCCCGTCCCCCGAGGAAGAGCCTGGGTCGGCGTGGCGCGTAGTCTTGGAGGAGCTGTCCAGGACAGGATATGTGATAAAGTGGAGGCTCCTCAACGCTGCCTGGTATGGGGCCCCCCAGGACAGAACCCGGATAATAGTCATAGGGGTAAGGCCAGATGTCCGGAGAGAGCCCGTATTCCCCGAGCCCGAGTACGGGGAGACCCCCGGGCTCCTGGGGCTCAGGCCCTATACCACTCTGGCCGAGGCCCTGTCCGGGCTCTTAGACCCAGGTTCCTACGCGGAGCTACCCCCCAAGTACAGCGAGTACATAAAATACGTCCCCCCTGGGGGGAACTGGAGGCAAATACCAGACGAGCTCAAGCCCGCCGCCATGAACGGCGCACTCCCGGCTGGGGGTGGCAGGATGGGGTTCTACAGGAGGCTCTGCTGGTTCGAGCCCTCCCCGACTCTCGTCACGCACCCGGCGATGAAGGCGACGATGCTCGTCCACCCGTGGGAGGACAGGCCCCTTTCAGTGCGGGAGTACATGAGGCTACAGGGGTTCCCCGACGAGTGGAGGGTCGTTATCGGCATCCAGGAGGCCTACAGGCTCTTCGGGGAAGCGGTACCCGTCCCGCTCGCCAGGGCTGTGGCGAGAGCCGTGAGGGACAGAGTGCTCATGGCCGGAAGCCACTGAACCACCGGCAGTGTTACTGGTGGGGGGCTCATCACCCACGGGGGGTGGGGGTGGAAGCAGGGCTCGAGGATATCGGGAGGATTGTCATAGAGTGGGAGAAGGCCCACTGGATCCCGTACCCTTGGCGTGTCAACAGAACTCCGTATCGGGTTCTGGTTGCCGAGGTGCTCCTGAAGAGGACTACCAGGCAGGCTGTGGCCAGGGAATTTCCGAAGTTTATTGCGAAGTTCCCTGATATACACGCTCTTTACAGAGCCCCCATTGAGGAGGTCGAGGAGGCCCTGCTACACCTGGGCCTCTACAGGCAACGGGCCCGCCAGCTTAAGGAGATATCTAAGGTTGTTGTCGAGGTCTACGGGGGGAGGATACCGGACGACTGGGATGCTCTGGTTGGCATAGAGGGCATAGGGGTTTACATAGCGGGGGCGGTTCTCAGCTTCGGGTATAGGAAGCGGGCTCCCGTGGTTGACTCAAATGTGATAAGGCTATTCTCGAGACTAACCGGGAAGAGGTACACTAGGGCTGAGGACATGCTTCCCCTTCTCTGGGGGGTTGTCCCGGAGAGAGACCATGATATCTTCAACTATGGGGTTATAGATCTCGGGGCTATGGTCTGCACGTACAGGGGGTCGAGGTGTTGGGAGTGCCCACTGGCTGGGTTTTGCACCACAGCTAGACAAACAGGCTTCATGAGAGACTTCTGAGGAACTTCACGACGTCTCCTCCGTAGCGCTCTTCGAGTTTCTTCGCCAGTTCATCTACCTTCCTCTCTAACATGTCGAATATATCGACACCTCCAACCCCCCTCATGGCGTCTATGATCGTGTCGTAGAGGTCGGGGTTCCCCAGGAACTCCTTAAACACCCCCCTGCCGACCCTGAGGTACTCCTCAGGGTCGTACCCGTGGCTTTCCAGTGTGGACTCCGCCACGGCAAAGGCCCTCTTGCCGTAGGTCAGGACTAAGTAGGGTCTATACCCGTTATCTATGGCCTCCTTCGCATGCTCCACGAACCTTTCGACAATATCCTTGTTCACGTCCGCGGGCCCCGATTTCACGGACAACACCTTGCCCTTCCACGTTGCCTCGCCCTCCCTGAACTCCCGATCTATTACTATATCCCACCAGCATATCCACCCCCTGCCCTCCCTACACAGGCGGTGTTCCCTCCCCCTAATCCCACCCAGAAGCTCTCGAAGGAAGGCCTCCATGGTGAAGCCGAAGCTTGTCCCCAGAGATCTCTCGACCCTCCTGTAGACGAAGAGCTCGGCGATCTCCCTGAACGAGTTGACTTGGAGGGCAGCAACAATGTATGGGTTGAGGCCTCCCTTCTCGATCAGATCTTCGATTGTTATACTGCTAATGAGAACCCCGACCTGCTCCACGAACCTGGAAATATGCTTGAGAGCCCGCTGGAGCCTGTCTTCCATCTCGCCGGCCTCTATGAACCCACGTGATAGCTTGTAATATAGGTTTTGAACTCAGCTTTCGGGCTAAGCTTGCCGACGAGAGGCCGCTGGAGGTGGAAAGGGGGATAAGAAATGTTCTTGAGTTTAAAGGCTAGGGGAAGACTGGCCTATGGCTGTCTATAGACTCGAAACTATACACCCAGTCGCCTCCCTTAAGGCTCTTCCAGAGTAGCGGCCTCCTGTACCTCGCCTCCCCTGGGGGTACGATGAGCTCCCCGTAGGCGCTCCTCACCCCTAGAGCCCTCATAGCCCTGTAGAAGCCTACTTTTTCGTGGGCGCTGAAGCGGGCGACAACCAGGGCTCTCTTCTTGTCGAGTATTGAGAACCAGTGCCCCGTGATGCTCGACGCCACCCTTGCTAGCGCGCAGCTACGCCACCCCTCGACTAGGTACACTTGGACTGGGATGCCGTTTTCTGGAACCACAAGGTAGGCCGCGTTGCCCGTCCAGAGGGGCTTGACGTGCCTCCTGAAGTGGTACTCGACTGTTGCGGCTGTAATGTTGGAGAGCTGGCTGTCCAAGCCCCTCGCGAGGCTGTAGGCCTTTGACGCCTTGAGGAAGGGGTTGTCCAGCTTGAACGACAGTATAGAGGCGTCCACGACGTCTGGCCTCGCAGGCACTACGCGCGGCTCCTCCGGCAGGGCATAGTCCTCCTCTGAGGGCTGTCTCGGCGTGCTCGACGGGTAACTTGACGGATCCCAGTACACGACCTGTAGCCCTCTCACTGTCTCGGCCTCACCGTATTCCTGTCGAAGGACTCTCTTGGCTGGGGCTAGGCCCAGGCACACCTCCACCTCTACCTCGCCCTCGAGCTTGGAGGTGAAAGTGCCCGCTACCCAGGGTGGACAGCCGCCGCTTGCCAGCACGGCTACAGGCAGGAGCCTGAAGGCCGGGAAGTTCACGAGGAAGCGGAAGGCGACAATGTTGGCCAGCTCTCTGTAAATCCTCCTGGTGACGCTATACCTGAGGCCAGCTCCCTCTGCGACGTTTTTCAAGCTAGAAGCCTTTAGGGCTGCTCTCAGGAAGGCCACGTGCTTTTCTCCTAGTTGCATCCCCTCTAGCCCCTCCCGAGGACTACGCGCAGGGCCTCCTCGAATCCCGACCTTATCATGGAGACGGCGAGGACTGCCAGGAGTAGCGAGAATATCCTCGCGAGGACTATTACCGTGTTCTTCCCGACCTTACTCACTATTACGTCGCTCCCGGAGAGTATCGCGTAGGCTATGAGAGTGTTGAGGGCTATGGATACGAGTGTCGGCAACAGCCCGTAGACCTCGTGCAGGTACATCACGACGTATATACTGCCGGGCCCTGCCAGGAGAGGCGTGGCCATAGGCACAACCGCTACGTCTTCGTTCCTAAGAGTCTCTGCCTCTACTTTCCCGATCAATCCTTCAAGCGCCAGGAGCAGGAGTAGGATGCCGCCGGCGATCTTGAAGTCCGTGAAGGTGACGTTGTAGTAGGCGAAGAAAGAGTAGCCGAAGAGCGTGAAGAAGAGGAGGAGCAGCGAAGCAACGAGCACGGATTTCGCGAAAACCTTCTTCCTCTCCTCCTCGCCCATGTTACTCGTCAGAGTGTAGAATATCGGTATGTTGCCTACCGAGTCGAGGACTATGAACAACATTATAAAAGCATCCCAGTAGTCGCGCACAAGGAGAAGGCGCCGTCTCCAATAAAAAGCTTTACACGTGCCATCTTAACAGCCGCGCGTAGGGCTCCCGCAGAAGCACTTTCACCATCCAACGCAAACCCTTTAAAAGCGGCTTCAAGGGTATCACTAGCAGAGATGAGAGTAGGCGTAGCAGAGCTACCCCTCCACGCGGGCACGGTTCCCAGGTGGTTAATAGACAGGATGACGGGGCTGGCGAGAGCAGTCGTCGAGCTCGTAGTAGACGAGTACGGGCCGCGCGGCCTCCTCGAGAGGATATCCGACCCCGTCTACTTCCAGGCGTTGAACAACTTAATCGGGATGGACTGGGACTCCTCCGGCTCTACCACGGTCACCACTGCCGTGCTGAAGGCCGTGGTCAACTCGATGGACATCGGGGTGAGGGTTGCAGGTGGCAAGGGCAAGAAGAGCCTCGAGACGCCTGCAGAGCTCGAGAAGCATGCACGCGAGCTGGGGCTAGACCCAGCCCCCTACGTCAGGACTTCATACCTGGTCGCGAAGGTCGACAGCGCCGGGATCCAGGCGGGCTACCAGCTGTACCACCACGCGTTCTTCGTGGCAGAGGACGGCACGTGGGCTGTAGTCCAGCAGGGCATGAAGCCTGAGGCAAAAGTTGCGCGCAGGATGCACTGGTTCTCCGAGAGGGTTGTAGACCCCGTAAACGAGCCCCACTCTGGAATATCCGGCGTCAGGGAGCCCTTCGCGCTCAATACCGTAGCCGGCGAGGCCTCGAGCTTCAGGAAGCTCGCCGTGGATCTGGCCCAGGAGGGCGCGAGCAGGATAGAGGGCTACATAAGGCAGGCTATGGCCATAGCCTCTGGCTATAAACCCCTAGCCTTCTACAAGCCCTACGAGAACATTGACGCCAAGGCCGTACTCGAGAGGTACTCCAGGCTCGGCATGCCTAGACCCGAGAGGAAGGGGCTTGACACCGCGAGGGAGACCGGCGTGAAGAGTTACTCGGAGCTACTCTCCATCAGGGGGATAGGCCCCTCGACTGTACGCGCCCTCGCCCTCGTGGCGGAGCTGGTATACGAGACCCCGCCATCGTGGAGAGACCCCCTCACGCACCCCGTCGACCCATTTAAATTCGCCTACGCTGTCGGTGGGAAAGACGAGGTGCCTTTCCCGGTCGACAAGAAGACATACGACGAGCTACTCTCCATACTGGGCAAGTTACTCGAGCGGAAAATCTACTCGAAATGGATCCTCAGACAGCTTGCCATGCTCACTAAGGATTGGAGTCCACCGCCAGAGGACAAAAAGCCAACATAAAAACATATACTAGAGTAACGACTAGCCTACGGCGGGAAACACGTGTCCAGTAGCGAGAGGAGTAGAGCATACAAACTGGTGGCGTCCTTCGGGATAGTAAGCCTCCTCGGGGATATCGTGTACGAGGGCTCGAGGGGCACGATCCCGACGTACATGAAGCACCTTGGCGCCTCAGCTGCAGTCGTCGGCACTGTCATGGGCCTAGGAGAGCTGATGTCGTACTTCTCGAGGCTCCTCGGAGGCTTCCTCGCGGATAAGACAAAGAGTTACTGGCTACTCATTTTTCTCGGGTACGGGTTAATCATCGCAATACCGCTGATATCCCTCAGCGAGATATTGGGGCCGGGCTGGGCGCTAGCTGCAGCCCTAGTTATACTGGAGAGACTCGGGAAAGGCTTGAGGACACCTTCACGCGACACAATAATCTCCTTTGCATCCAAGAGTATTGGGAGCGGCAAGGCTTTCGGGCTACACGAGCTCCTAGATCAGGTTGGGGCCACGGCGGGCCCACTCTTCTTTGCAGGCATACTCGCCCTGACCTCCAGCTATAGGCAGGCATTCCTCTATTCAATAATCCCCTACGCCCTACTCATGGCGACACTCGCCTACGTGAGGTCGACTACAGCACTCCCCGTGGGGGTTGCAGAGAGGAAGGAAAGCAGTGGAAACGGCATCCTTAACAGGGAGGCAGTAGCCTACATAGTAGCAGTCTTCGTGAACTCGATGGGGCTGTTCCCGGCATCCCTCATACTATACCTCGCGTCCGAAGCGCTGGAGTTTCAGGCTCTAGGGGCGTGGCTCCCACCAGTGCTCTACGCCGTGATACAGCTCGTAGACGCGATTTTCGCCTTGGCGTTCGGCCTCCTATACGACAGATATAAACTCTGGGTGCTCCTATTCCCCTTCACGCTGTCCACGCTCATACCCCTCTTAGCCCTCCAGCGCGGCATCGCCCTCGTAGCCCTGTCGGCTGTGGTCTTCGGCCTGGTTCTCGGATCACAGGAGTCCGTGTACAGGGCGGCTGTAGGGGATCTGACAGAGCCCTCCGTGAGGGCTACAGCGTATGGCCTCTTCAGCACAGCTGTCGGGCTTGGCTCTTTAATCTCGGGTGCTATCTACGGGCTTATGATAGACCTTGGCTTTCCCCTGTGGGTCAGCGGGGTATACGTCGTGGCCACACAGGCCGCCTGCACGTTCCTCCTGCTCCACGTCGCGAGGAGGCGCCGAGGGTAAAAAGTTTTTTAACTAGACTATTCTGGGTCTTTTAACGCGGGCAGGCGCTTTAACTCGGCTATTGCTATGTACGGTGTTGTAAGCTATTTCGTCAGCGATGATGACTTAATGGAGGCCCTTAGATCCATCAGATCCCAAGTAAACACGGGAGGCCTCTTCGTCTTCGACACCTGGAACATTGTAAGTGTCCAGGAGAAGAGGCTCTACTACGAGACGCCCTCGGCGAGCTTCCGCAGGTCTGGGACTATGCTCGCAATAAAGGAGGAGGCCTGGAAGCTCGACCTCTACAACCAAGCAGCACTACTCGAGATAACGTGGTCAGTGATAGACCTCCTAGAGGACAAGATAGACGTGTTCACCCACAAGATTAACATAAGGCTCTTCTCGCCCCGGGAGATAAAGCACTACCTACGCGAGGCGGGCTTCGACGTAAAAGCAGTGTTCGAGAACTATGCTTGCAAGTCCTTCACTGAGCTGAGCCCAGAAATGATTATTGTCGCGTCAGCGACCTAAAAGCTTAATTTATGAGTGAAATAGAATAGACTGCCTGTAATGGTCTCCTGGTGTAAGAAATGAAATCTGGACGCATAACTACTGCTGTAATAGCAGCTGCTGGCGTTGCAAGCAGGCTTCGCCCATACAGCCTTGAGACGCCGAAGAGCCTAATGGAACTGAGTAGAGGGTTGTCCATCATAGAGTGGAATGTATCGAGGCTAAGGAATGCCGGTTTTAGAAATATACTCATAGTGACGCGGGAGGAATATGTCGAGCTCTTTAAGGGTAAACTTGCCGGGCATGCTGTCGTGACAGCCGTAGAGGGAGTTCGCGAGTTCGGCAACCTGTACACTGTTTACACAGCATTGAAACACGTTAAGCCCCCATTCCTAGTTGTTATGTCAGATCACATCTTCGAGGAGGAGATTTTAACGCGGATACTAAGCAAGGAGAGCAGTAAGGCTTTCACAATATGCCTAGACAGGAAGCCTCCAAGACCCGACTTGCATGAGGGGTTACAGGTAATCCTTGAAGACGGCGTCATCAAGAGGGTTGGGAAGGGTGTAGGATATGCCTTCGGCATAGACACCGGTTTGATAGTCTTCAGGGAGGGGTCTCTGCGCTACGTCGAAGAGGCCATTAGGGATAAAGGTGTTAATGCGGCTATAGGCGATGCGCTAGATCTAGCTGCAAGAGATGGCGAAGTCGACTACGTGGATGTTACGGGTTTGGTGTGGAAGGATATCGACACGCCTGAAGATCTTGTCGAGGCCCGTTCAATATTGCCAAAGATTCTAAGGCGCGATGCGGGTAGAACAAAGGATATTTTCTCCCGGTTGCTCATCAGGCCACTATCCTCGGTTCTCGCATCTTCCCTCTCACTTCTCCGAGAAGTTCCGACGTGTATAGCCATTAGCGTCATAGCACTAGCACTCTACTGGTTTTCACTGAACCTTCCGAGAGGAGGCTGGCTACATGTTGTTCTAAGCGTTGCCCTGGCGTACTCTGCCTCGCTTCTGGTCGACCTAAACGAGGCTATACGGACGGTTACCAAGGCTACCGGGATCTCCCAGCTAGTTTGGCTCACAAGCACAGTTATAGACACACTGCTAGTCGCAACGCTAGCTAGTCCAGCCTATCTGTACACGTATATGCTCGTGCCCCTGTTGGCTCTTAGCAATGTCGAAAGAGAGAATGGCGGCATCTTCGTAACCCTCTCTTCAAGGTATCTCAGGTGGTTGCTAACGCCCCTGTTCTTGTCCTCTAATATTAACTTCGCTAGTTTGGATTTACACGGCCTGCTGGTATTGTTCTACTACTTCCAGGGTGTTACTGCCCTAATGGTTGTCCTCCAAGACCTCTTCCACACCCGACCCGTTACACCTAGGGTTCAGAGATCAGCGGAGAAGCCGAAACCCGTAATAGAAGTTTCGCATATTGTCGTGAAAAGGCATATCGAGAGAATTGTGAATAATAGCCTAGCCTTGCTCTTTGCCTTCTTACTCATGGACGCTGCTAAGAGTGTAGTAGGAGACTTGCAGGTAGCGGAGATCTACGGGCGTGCGGTCTCTATTGCAGACTTTATAACGCTCCTAGAGCTACTATTCCTGCTCTACTATGGTTACCGCATTCTCGTCTCTGTGAAGTTCTTCGCCGACGTAGCCGTTGAGCGAGTATCGAAGGCCATGGGGGTGACGCAAAGTACGGCAATGCATATACTCGTGAGCACATTCTACGTCATTGTGGGGTGGGTTTTAGCTGTAATTGTTTCGCCAATGGTAAGAAGCTTTCCAGTGTATGGATCAGTATTTTCCACGGTGCTATCTCTAGCTGGTTTAGGGATTTTAGCTTTCTTCCTCTACGACCTTGCACGGCAGTTGCAAAGAGTCTTCAGCGACATTTATACAGCTATCTCCAAGAGGATCATGGAGTCCTTGAAAGGTGGAGAGTGATGAAAGTCATTCTAACGACCAGCGAGCTCCACGATCCCTGCTCCTCCGTTAGTACAAGGATATTTGGTGTACCGCTCATAGTCAGGGTTATAAGGGAGTACAATAGGGCGGGCTTTACGCCTATTATCGTAAGTCCATGCGACGACATAAAATATACACTCGAGAGACATAACGTCTCGGCTCATGTAGGCAGATGGCCTCATGTGGCAGACACCGACGTCCTCATCGCACGGGCAGATGTTTTAATCGACGCCGGAGCTCTGAGCAATATTGCCCAGAGCAGAGGTAACACGGCCTACCTCGTTGGTGAAGAGGTTGTTGCCTTAAAACTTACAGGGGCACTTGTAGGAGAGCTGGGAGAACACTCCCTGCACACTGCTCCCAGCTCCCTGTACCGCCTGATCGCCGAGAAGCGAAGCGTGGAACCGTCAACAGTCACTCTTTTTGAAAAAGATGCAGCTATCTTCGGGGATGGTAGATCTCTGGAGAGATGGCTTCTACGGAAAGCCCAGAAAGGCGTACACTTCACGTCGAAGCTTAACGCTCCCGTAGAGAACTTGATCGTGCGGCTTGTCGGCAAGTTTCCCTGGGTCACTCCTAATAGAGTGACTCTACTAGTTAACGTGCTTGCTATCCTGCCACTCATCTACTTCTACTACGGCCACATCCTCATTGGGAGCCTCCTCGCGTACTTCATCGGCATACTTGACGGCGTTGACGGGAAGCTAGCCAGAGTTAGGGGAGTGTCTACCAAGCTAGGCTTGCTTGAGCACAGTCTAGATACTCTCTACGAGCTCGCGTGGTACGCCTCGTTTACTCTGGGCTACTACAGGCTTACCTGGGACACGACAGCGCTAGTGCTCGGGTTCATGCTACTCACCATAAACAGCTACCTGAAGCACGTGTACCTGCAGTTCGAGCTAGCTACGGGCAAACCTCTTAAGACACTATTCAGGACATTTTCGAGGATAGATGGCAGGAGGAACGTCTACATTCTCTATTTCATTATTTCATCCATTCTAGGTGTACCCGTCCTGGGAATCCTCCTCTCACTGGTACACGCGACAGTCACAGCAATCGTGTACACTGTCCAGTCCACCAGGCACTTAAGGCTACTAGACTGAGAGTGACCAAGCGGTTTAAATCCTGGGGGCCCGGGAGCTAGAGATGGGGTGTACGCGTGAGACCAGAGGAAAGCGCTGCTTCTACTCTCAGAAAGCGCGTCGTCGAGGCAGGACTGGAGCAGGCTCTGAGGGAGACCGTAACCAAGCTATTCCCCGAGATCAGTGAACCCTTCGAGGGGGTGAGTAAAGTCCTGTGCGTCCAGCCCCACCCTGATGACTGCGATTTGGGCGCTGGAGGGACGCTCGCAGACCTCGCAGGCAGGGGTGTTGAGGTCGTATACCTAACGATGACTGATGGCTCTAGGGGCACTACTGACCCGGCGATGGAACAGGAGAGGCTAGCCGAGATCAGGCGCAGAGAGCAGGAGGAGGCTGGCAGGGTCATAGGGGTCTCCAGGATTCTCTGGCTGGGCTACCCCGACACGCTCCTGCCCTACACTCCTGAAGTCCGAGAAAGGGTTTTAAGGGTGATACGCGAGGAGAAACCCGACGTCGTGTTTGCCCCAGACCCCTGGCTCATGTACGAGGCACACCCCGACCACAGAGTCACAGGGTTAGTAGCCTCGGAGGCTGTGATGTTCTCCCCCCTCCCCCTGATTGCCCGGGAAGTACACCCCCACGTCGTCGCGGTGGTAGCCTACTACTACACGGCTAGGCCGAACTACTTCCACGACGTCTCAGGCACTTTCAACAGGAAGCTAGAAGCTCTCTCCAGGCATAAGAGCCAGTTCGAGTCAGTGTGGCCGATCGTTGTCGAGCAGTTAAAGGTTCTCGCTGCAGCATACGGGGCTGTCAAGGGAGTAGAGTTTGCGGAGGCGTTCCGCGTCCTGCCGTTCTCGCTGATACACGCGGTGCCGCTATCGGAGATAGTATAAGGTTTTTATCTCCAGCACATTCTTCTTTTGCTGTGTCTGGTTCAGGCGAGGATAGAAAGCTGAAGAGGAGAATAGGCCTCCTGGGCGTCTTCAGTTTCGGGTACGCTAATGTCGGTGCAGGCATATACATGACCCTCGGCCTCGTGGCGAGCCACGCTGGCCCTGCAGCTCCGCTGGCATTCGCCGTTGCCTCTATCTCGTACCTCCTCACGGCTTTGAGCTACACTGAGCTCAGCTCCGCGATACCGGAGGCCGGCAGGAGGTGTAGCTTACTGGACTAGCACGCTACGTGGTGGCCTCTAGGTAGCTCTTCAAGAGCGCTGATAGGACTTCCTTGGGTTTTTTGAACTCAACAGCTATGACTTCTCCCTTCTCGTCTACGTGTACTATGATGTCCTCGCCGGCCTTAAGCGACCTCGACGGCTCTTTCCCCTCTGAGACTATGATCTTCAGGGTGTTAGAAAAGCTGTCGTAAAAGCTCTTGAGCATGGAAGGCTTTTACTACTCCGGCTTAATAAAGCTTCCTTAGATTTTGTTTCATTTCGCAGAGGTATTTGAACCATTGTCAAAGTCTTAAAGTTATTAAGTTGCCCTGGATTTCTCGTATGCTGTATGAGGGTTGCTGTCCTCGGTTGCGGGGCTGTAGGCTCTATAGTTGCCAGGCTGGCGCTGAAAACGCAGGTAGCTAGCGATGTCCTGTGCCTCGACAGGAACACTGAGAGGGCGAAGAGCTTCCTAGACCTAGAGGATGGTCGCGGCATTCCCGTCGAGGAGGCCGACGCTATCCAGGTCGACCTGCTTGCAGGTAAGCTCAAGGGCTTCGACGTTGTTGTAAACTCTCTACCTACATTCATGAGAGTCGGCGAGAGGGAGATCCTACTTAACCCCCTTGTTATGGAGGCCGCTCTGAAGGCGGGGACAACGTACGTCGACATGGCGTGCTACGGTGGCAGGCGTAGGAGGGCTGAACAGCTCGCACTCGCCAGGAGGTTTGTGGCTGAGGGTGTTCTAGCTGTCATAAATTCGGGCGCTTCTCCTGGCTTGACGAACATACTGGCGCGGGAGGCCTATGAGGACTTCGACAGGGCGTATTCCGTAAAGATAATGTCGTTGGAGGATCAGAGGGGCTCGTCCTTCGTGATATCGTGGTCTAAGGAGGAAATGCTCAACGTCGCGACGCCTGCTCTAGCCTACAGGAACGGCAAGTACGTCGTCTCCGAGCCGTTTGCAGAGGCGGCACTCTGCGACTTCCCGGAGCCTCTGGGCATGGTGAGGTGCTACTCTGTCTCGAACGATGAGAGCTACACTATCCCGGCTTTCCTGCGGATCCGGGACTTCTCGTACTACGCCGGGGGGAGCGACATCGAGACACTTAGAGCTCTCTACCGCTTAGGCGTCCTGGAGGACAGGAAAGTAAATGTCAGGGGGAGAACAGTGCCGCTGAGAAGCATCCTGTACCAGATTCTGAGGGGGCCCAGTGGGCCCCGGGAGGTTTACCGGGCTGTGGAGGAGGGGTACCTCGAGGACGCCTACTTCGCGGTAAAGGTCGTTGTCGAGGGGGAGGTGGGCGGATCAAAGGCAGTCTCGACCAGGAGTGTAGTGTTCCCGAGCCAGAGGAGGGTAAACGAGTTGTTGCCCGGTGCAACCTACATAACGTACCCTACTGCTCTGGCCGTTGTAGCCCTGATTAAAAGCCTGAGGGGGCGCAAGCTTTCGGGAGTTTATCCCCCCGAAGCCCTGCCGGGAGTCATTAGGAGGAGTGTACTAGGAGAACTCGAGGGCCACAGAATTTTCGTGAACGAGGAGTTTAGGGTTCTCGCATAGCCCTGGGCAACGTTTATATCGGGCAAGACGGTATGACGGTGGGATATAGGATGGATGGCTTAGTCGTAGAGAACCTTCATGTGTCTGTAGATGGCAAGGAGATAGTCCGCGGAGTGAGCTTTACAGCTCCTAAAGGCGTAATCACGGTTATCATGGGCCCCAATGGCAGCGGTAAGAGCACATTGCTCCTTGCGCTAATGGGGCACCCAAGGTACACTGTAACGGGAGGCCGTGTCCTCCTCGACGGCGAGGACTTGCTGGCACTCAAGCCCCACGAGAGAGCCCAGAAAGGCCTCTTCCTAGCCTTTCAGTCACCCCCAGAGTTGCCTGGAGTTAAAGTATACAGCTTCCTTGATGAGGCAGCCAAGAGGCTTGGGCTTTCTGTCGACAGGCCTATCGAGAGCATACTCGAGGGAGTAGGGCTTCCTAGGGGCTATGCTGACCGCAGCGTCCACGTCGGTTTCTCCGGCGGCGAGAAGAAGAGGTTTGAAGTAGCGCAGGCCCTGTTTTTCGAGCCTAAAGTCGTCATGCTCGACGAGCCGGACTCCGGGCTAGACATAGACGGCTTGAGGATGTTGTCTGAAAAGCTCAGGGAGCTTGTAGCCAAAGGTAGAGCCGTCTTGCTGGTGAGCCACAACCCTAAGACAATCGAGTACGTTAAGCCCGACAAGGTGCTCGCACTGGTCTCTGGGAGGATAGTGGCAGAGGGCGGCCTGGATCTAGTGGAGAGGATTGAAAGTGAGGGGTTCCCGGTGGTGTCAGAGTGAGCAAGTCTGCTGTCCTCGAGGAGATACCTTCGCTCGAATACTCCATAAGCTCGATAACCCATAAGCCCCGCTTAGAACTGAGGGGCAGAGTTTCGAGGAGCCTCATTGAGGAGCTTTCAAGGTCGAAGAAGGAGCCCGAGTGGATGCTCAGGCTTAGGCTGAGAAGCCTCGAGCTCTTCGAGAAGCTCCCGACGCCCAACTGGCTTGTCGGAGTAGAGGAGCTAGACCTGGAGGAGCTCGCACACTACGTCAAGCCGGACGTTGAACGGGCTAGGAGCTGGGAAGACCTACCCCCAGAGATTAGGAGCGTTTACCAGAAGCTCGGGCTCCCCGAGATAGAAGCCAAGGTTCTATCGGGGCTAGCCGCACAGTTCGAGAGCGAGAACGTCTACATTGCGTTCAAGCAGTACCTGGAGGAGCTCGGCGTGATACTCATGGACATGGGCGAGGCCCTAATCAGATACCCAGATCTTGTAAAGAAGTACTTTATGAGGGTCTTCCCGCCGAGCGACCATAAGTTCGCGGCGTTACACGGGGCCCTGTGGAGTGGAGGGGTATTCCTCTACGTGCCCCCCGGGCTTAGGATAGAGGCACCCATAGAGGCTTTCTTCTTCATAGCGAGCGAGCTGGAAAGCCAGTTCGAGCATACGCTGATAGTGGCAGACGAGGGGAGCTTCGTACACTTCATAGAGGGCTGTGCCGCCCCACTCTTCAAGAAGTACAGCTTCCACGACGGCATGGTTGAAATCTACGTGCACAGGAACGCGTATGTAAAATTCACGACGGTGCAGAACTGGAGCAAGAACCTCATAAACTTCAACAACAAGAGGGCCATCCTCGAGGAGAACGCTATGATAGAGTGGGCTGAAGGCAGCCTAGGGAGCAAGGTCAGCTATGTCTACCCTGCAGCCATACTCAGGGGCGAGGGTGCGAGAGCCAGTATAGCAAACATTACACTGGCTAAGGGATCTGTCTGGAAAGACGGTGGCGCGAAGGTATTCCACCTCGCGCCGAACACTAGCAGCGAGGTCGTAAGCAAGAGCATCAGCGCGCAGGGCGGCGTAGCGGTCTACAGGGGGCTCGTCAAGGTCGCCAGGGGTGCGGTTAACTCGAAGGCCTCTGTGAAGTGTGACAGTCTGATAGTAGACGAGGAGTCGAAGGCTTACACCTACCCCAAGAACGAGGTCGAGGAGGAGGACGTGGCGGTCGTGCACGAAGCTACCACTGCTAGGCTCAGCGAGGACGCCCTCTTCTACCTGCAGTCTAGGGGCTTAAGCGAGGGCGAGGCTAGGAGGCTCCTAGTACTGGGCTACGTCGGAGACCTGCTCGGACGCCTGCCGTTCGAATACCAGGTTGTCTTCAGGCGCGTCCTGGAGCTGGAGTTTGAAGAGCTCGGTGGATACGGATGAGGCTGGAAGAAGTGCTTAGAACACCATACCAGCCGCTAGCAGACTCGCCGTCTACACGATACTACACAGACTGGAGGGCTTTCAACTCGTATTTCGAGAAGCCCTCCCCTCCGCTAGGGCTCTCGTGGGACGAGGATTTGCTAGCCACGCTGGGGCTCAAGCCTACAGTGATACTAAAGCCCACCGAGGTAGCCGAGAAGCCGCTGCTCGATAGAGCTGGGCTGATGAGAGTGCTAGGCTTTCATGTGTACAACCTCAACTCTCTAGAGAAGATTCTCGTCACGGATACGCGGGTAAACGTCCTTGTGCCTAAGCCGAGCGAAGGCACACTCTCGGCACACCTCAGCATCAGGGCGCGCGGAGCCCCTGAAATTAACGTGCTGCTGCTATCCCCCGAGACAGCCGGGGGGCTCACTACGCTCACGATCGACCTACAAGTAGAGCCCGGCTCGAGTACAAGGCTAAATTACATCATCTTCGACTCTATGGAGTCCCCCACGGCAGTATTCCAGGAAGCCACCCTGGCCGACGGCGCTGAACTCGAGACTATAATTGCTATCGGCCGATCCAAGACGCTCCACCTCGAGACACGTTCTATGCTCACTGGCTCGAAGTCCAAGTCGTACACTAGGGCGCTCCTCGCGGCGAATAGAGGCTCTAAGATCACACTCGTCACAGACGCTGTGGCACAAGCGCCCGGGACAGAACTCGAAATACAGGCTGTAGGCTTCGCGAGGAACGGCTACATAGCCCACAAGGGCTACGCGAGATCCCGGCGCGGGGCTAGGGGTTCAAAGCTCAGAGTCGCCTCGAGGCTAGTGCCTCTCTCAAGCCAGGCTAAAGTCTACGCTTCCCCAGTGCTTGAGATAGAGTCCGACGAGCCCAGCGAGGCTGGCCACTCAGTGGCGCAGAGCCCGCTTGACCCAGACCAGGCGTTTTACCTACAGGCGAGGGGCTTCAGGCCCGAGGAGGCCGAGGAGCTCCTCGTCCGGGGCGCCTATAATAGCTTAGTTAACTTCAAGCCTGGCAGAGCGGAGTTCAAGAGCGTTATCGACTTGCTCATGCGAGAACTCAATAGAGTTTAACTTTACATAAACTGGCTTTTTAAATTGCAAATATAAACCTTCGCGTAATAGTATATATAGAGTGGTAGTGCTGTAGGGGCATGTATGGGCCAGCAACAAAAGGGTAAGATTAAGACGAGCGCGTCTTGCGCGCGTCGTAAAAAAGTAGAATCTCTTAAAAAATTTCAGCAATCAACAGAAGAAGAGCTTGAAAAGCTTACCCCTGCAATTTTAGATAAAGCATTTAAAGGAGAGTTATAAGTTAGGGATGACACCTTGTCTACAAGTAAAATAAAAACGGAATTAGCAAAGGTTAGAGGTTTAGCGTGCTAGTTTCATTTGTTTCTCTATAGCTTTTCTTACAACCTCAACTGTTACTTTATTCTCATCAGACACCTCAATCGCATCTTGAATTATGCTGAAAGCATGCCTTACATTTTGACTTGTGCTCTTAACAAAGCTTGCTATCTCAAATAGAGCTAGCTCATCAGCTATATTTTTACCAAAAGCCTCTTTTAGCCTACTTTTCATTATTTCGACAAGCTCATTTATGGAGTATGGTTCAAAAAGTAGAGCTTCAATTCTAAGTGTATAGAAAAGCCTTTTTCCCACGAGCTTTAGAAGGTCATTACCGCTTGTTGAGATTAATATTAATCCAAGTTTAGGGATGCAATTCCTCA